>CAZCGD010000561.1:0-5264 GCA_964498105.1 uncultured Streptomycetaceae bacterium | reverse complement strand
TTTTTGATTCTTCCGTGTGCTGCCGTGTGTTTCCGTGGCTGAATGGATTTATGTGTTTACCGGAATAGTTACGGCGATCGGCACGGTGACGGCAGCAGTGCCCGCGGCCGGCGGGTTGCGGCTGGTCGTGGACGCCGCGGGGCTCGAGCTGAAGGATGTCGCCGTGGGGGACAGCATCGCGGTCGACGGCGTCTGTCTGACCGTGGTGGCGCGGAAAGCTCGCAGCTTCGGGGCGGACGTGTCGCGCGCGACGCTGGCCTGCACCGCCGGTTTTGCGAATGGCGGGCGCGTCAACCTGGAAAAAGCGCTGCGTGCCGCGGACCGGCTCGGCGGGCATCTCGTGAGCGGGCACGTGGACGGTGTGGGAAGCGTGACCCGGTTGAGGCGGGTGGGCGCCAACCGCGTGATCGCATTCAAGGCGCCGGCGCGGCTGGCGAAGTACATCGCGCGCAAGGGATCGGTCACGGTGAACGGCGTGAGCCTGACCGTCAATGCCGTAAACGGAGTAGAGTTCACGGTCAACCTGATCCCGCACACGCTCGCGCAGACCAACCTCGGTGAACTGAGGGTAGGCGGCAAGGTCAACCTGGAAGTGGATATGCTGGCGCGTTACGCGGAGCGTTTGAAGGAGAATAGACAGGATTAACAGGATTAACAGGATTAGATCAAAAGCAAGACACCATTCTCGATATTGGTGCTGGGTTTAATCTTGTTAACCATGTAAATCCTGTCCATTTTTTTGCATCTAACATGAGTTCGAGACCGGAAACGGGCGTCAGCCCGATCATCGACATCATCGCCGACCTCAAGGCCGGCCGGATGGTGGTGTTGGTGGACGAGGCGGACCGCGAGAACGAGGGCGACCTGCTGATCGCCGCCGAGTTCGTCACGCCCGAAATCATCAATTTCATGGCGCGCTACGGGCGCGGGCTGATCTGCCTGACGCTGACCGAGCAGAAGTGCCGCGGCCTCAACCTGCAGCCGATGGTGGCAAACAACCGCTCGCCCCTCGGCACTAATTTCACTGTGTCGATCGAAGCGGCCCAAGGGGTCACCACCGGCATTTCCGCGGCCGACCGCGCGCGCACCGTGCAGGTCGCGATCCGCCCGGACGCTGGTCCCGCCGACCTGGTGCAACCCGGGCACATCTTTCCGTTGCTGGCGCAGAATGGCGGAGTGCTGGTGCGCGCCGGCCATACCGAGGCGGGGTGCGACCTCGCGCGGCTGGCGGGGCTGACCCCCGCGGCGGTGATCTGCGAGATCCTCAAGGAAAACGGCGAAATGGCGCGGCTGCCGGACCTGGTCGAGTTCGCCGCGCAGCACAAGTTGAGAATCGGCACCATCGCCGATCTCATCCAGCATCGCAGCCAGACCGAATCCCTGGTAGCGCGGGTGGCGGAACGCGACATCGAGACCGCGCACGGCCGGTTCCGCCTCCACGTCTACAGCGACCGCATCGGGCAGGAGACGCACCTTGCCCTGATGAAAGGCAAGCCGGTCCCCGGTAACGAAGTGCTGGTACGCGTGCACGAGCCGCTGTCGGTGATCGACCTGCTCGACCTCGAAAGCCGCAGCCACTCGTGGAACTTCCACGACGCGCTCGCCGCGGTGGGTCGCGCCGAATGCGGCGTGATCGTGCTGCTCCACCGCGTGGAAACGGCGGGTGAATTGCTGGAGCGGGCGCGGGCACGGGACGGGCAGGCTGGCGCCGCCGGCATGACGCTCAGGAATTACGGCATCGGCGCCCAGATCCTCAAGGACCTGGGAGTGAAGAAGATGCGGCTGATGGCGTTGCCGCGGCGCATGCCCAGCATGGCCGGATTTGGGTTGGAAGTGACCGGGTACCTCCAGCCGCCGACGAGGCCCGATAGGACGTGACGTGGTCAGGCGTGACGTGATAGAGCGTGACGTGGTGCGGCGTGACATGGTGAAGCGTGGGTCGAATCACGACTCACGACTCACGAATCACGGAGATTAGATGGCGCGCAAGGACGACATCGAAAAACTCGAGCCCGATCTGGACGGAAAGGGGCTGCGGATTGGCATCGTGGTGGGCCGCTTCAACCGGGAAGTGGGCGAGGCGCTGCTCGCGGCCTGCACCGCGGCGTTGATGAAGCAGGGGGTGCGCGCGTCCGATATCCGGGTGTTCACGGTGCCCGGCGCGCTGGAAGTGCCGCTCGCGCTGCAAAAGCTGGCGAACACCAGCCGTTTCGACGCCCTGGTTGCGCTCGGCGCGGTGATCCGCGGCGACACCTACCACTTCGAGGTGGTTGCCAACGAGTCGGCGAGCGGCATCGCCGCGGTTGCGCTCGACGCCGGCGTGCCGGTAGCGAACGGGATTCTCACCACGAACGACGAGGAACAGGCAATGGCGCGCGTGGCGCAGAAGGGCGAGGACTGCGCGCTCGCCGCGATCGAGATGGCCAACCTGGTCAAGAAGCTGAATAGACATGATTTACAGGATTAACAGGATTAGATCAAAAACAAGGAAAACTGAATTCGCGGTTTGGGTTTGAATTCAATCTTGTTAATCCTGTTAATCCTGTCCATTGAGCGAACATGAAAACCAACCGTAGACGCGCGCGCGAGTTCGCGCTGCAGGGCCTCTACCAGTGGCAGCTTGCCGGCTCCGATGCGGCGACTATTGCGCGGCAGCTGGGCGAGGCAAAGGGATTCGACAAGATCGACGCCGAGTATTTCAGGGCGCTACTGGAGGGCGCCATCGCGGCGGCGCCGGAACTCGAGCAGGCGATTACCCCGCACCTCGACCGTGAGTTCAAGCGGCTGAGCCCGGTCGAGCGCGGCGTACTGCTGCTCGCGGGCTACGAACTCGCGCACCGGCCCGAAGTGCCGTATCGCGCGGTGATCAACGAGGCGGTGGAGCTGACGAAAAGCTACGGCGGGACCGACGGCCACAAGTTCGTGAACGGCGTGCTCGACAAGCTGGCGGCGCAGCTCCGCAAGCCGGAGATGCGTGAATCGTGAATCGTGAATCGTGAATAGAGATTACCAAAGTCTCGCGCACCGCATATCCCGCATTTTCCACTCAGCACTCACCATTCATCATTCACTATTCACCATTCACGGGGTTTGAGATGGACGCCAAGTTCCGGAAACGCATACTGGCCTTTTACTTCGCGGGGTTCCTCAACCTGATGCTGGGGCTGTACGTGCTGTTCAACGGCCGGACCCTGGTCGCGCAGGGCATGTGGTACCTGCTGCTGGCATTTTTCTTCGGCTTCGCTGTGGTGGATATCTGGTTTGCGCGCAACCTGAAGAAGAAATGGATCGAGGCTTACAACCAGCATATGGCCCAGCAGCAATCGGCCGCGAGCAAGCCGGAGACCGCGCAGCAATAAGAACCTTGAACCTTGAACCCGGAACTTTGAACACGGAACCTGCAGGCCGATGGCGCTCTCCGAATTCGAGATTATCCGGCGGTTCTTCACGCACCGGTCTCGTAACGCCGTGCTGGGCGTGGGCGACGATGCGGCGATCGTGCGTGCGCGGCGCGGCAGGGAGCTCGTGATCTCCGCCGACATGCTGGTCGCGGGCCGGCATTTCCGCGTGGATGCCGATCCGCAACGACTCGGTCACAAAGCGCTTGCAGTCAATCTTTCGGACATGGCGGCGATGGGGGCCACCCCGCGCTGGGCGACGCTGTCCCTTGCCCTGCCACACGTGGATGCGCGCTGGCTCGCTGCCTTCGCGCGCGGCTTCATGCGCCTCGCGCGGCGCCACGGGGTTGACCTGGTCGGGGGCGATACCACGCGCGGGCCGCTCAACATCAGCGTGCAGGTCATCGGGGAGACGCCTTCCGGCGCGGCGCTGCGCCGCGACGGGGCCCGCGCGGGCGACGACGTGTGGGTGTCCGGGACGCTGGGCGATGCGGCCCTGGCGCTGGCGGCGGTGAAGCGCCGCTTCACCCTTACGCGCCGGGAGCGCGTCCGGCTGGAGCGGAGATTGCACGCGCCGATGCCCCGCGTCGCGCTGGGCGAGGCACTGCGGGGCGTTGCCCGGAGCGCGATCGACGTTTCCGACGGCTTCATCGCCGACCTCGGCCATATCTGCGAGCGCTCGCGGGTGGGGGCGGTGGTGCGGCTTGACGCCATCCCCGCCTCGGCGATCATGAGGCGCCAACTCGAACGGCCCGCGGCGCAGAAGGCGCTGCTGGCCGGTGGCGACGACTACGAGCTGGTCTTCACGGCTGCCCGCGCGCGGCGCACGGCCGTCGCCCGGCTGTCGCGGCGCCTGCGCCTGCGGCTGACCCGCGTCGGCATCATCACCCCGCAGCGGCGAACCATTCCGCTCGTCACCGTGCTCGATTCCGTCGCCCGTCCGCTAGTCGTTGAGCAGACCGGTTACAAGCATTTTTAGCCGCCGATGAACGCCGATGAACGCCGATGAAAAATGAAAACTCCAGCAAAAATACGGGATTCCCAAGAAGCTGGAATCGGTCCCGCGTTTGATGAATCTTTTAAAGCCTGTCTATTCGTGTTTTGAGTTTGACTTTATCGGCGTGTATCGGCGTTCATCGGCGGCCAATCTTGCTTTTGATTTATGAGTGACTTGCCCATCCTGATCGCCGGCGGCGGCATCGGCGGGCTATCGGCCGCGCTCGCCCTCGCCCTCAAGGGGCGGCGGGTGCGCGTGCTGGAGAAGGCGCCGGAGTTCGGCGAGATCGGCTACGGCATCCAGATGGGGCCAAACGTGAGTCGCATGCTCGATCGCCTGGGCCTGCTGCAGACGCTCGAGCCGCACGCGGTTTTCCCCGACGCGCTGATCCTGGTCGACGCCCTCGACAACCGGGAAATCACGCGGATCGCGCTCGGCAGAAAATTTGTCGAGCGCTACCAGTACCGTTACTTCGTCATTCACCGGCGCGACCTGCACGGAGAAATACTCAAGGCGTGCAAGCGGCGCGAGGAGATCACGCTCGAAGCCTCGCGCGGCCTGGCAAGCTTCGAGGAGCGCGGCAACTCGGTGATCGTGCGCTGCGAGAACGGCGCCGAGTACGAGGGGGCGGCGCTGATCGGCGCCGACGGCCTGTGGTCGCCGACGCGCGCGGCGATCGTGGCCGACGGCGCGCCGCGCGTGTCCGGCCACGTGTCCTACCGCGGGGTGGTGCCGACCGGCGAGATCATCGACCGCAGCCATCTTGATTCGATGACGATCTGGGTCGGCCCCGATCTCCACCTGGTGCAGTACCGTTTGCGAGGCGGCGCGGTGATGAACAACGTCGCGACCGTCGCGAGCCGGCGCTT
>CAZCGD010000560.1:0-14140 GCA_964498105.1 uncultured Streptomycetaceae bacterium | reverse complement strand
CAGCGACCTGCGGATTACAACGCTTGCGCGCTGGACTATATCATCACCCTCGGCATGATCCGTTAGGGTGTCGGGCGCTGATGGGGCTTATTGCCTGGGCTGCTCATCCCCTAGTCTCTGCACCTTCCCGCCTACTTGCTGCCTGCCCTTCGGCGGGCTTGGCTCAGGATTCTTCCCGAAGGACATTCCCTGAGTTCACCCGATTTTCCTTCACAGGTTTCCCCGTGATGCTGCCATTTGACAGTCCGTCGCTCTACCAACTGAGCTATCGGGGAATAAAACACATTTTATCACACCAGTACGCTGGCAATGGCGCGCGCCACGTAATCCACGTTGCGCGAGTTGATCGCGGCCACGCAAATGCGGCCGCTGTCGATGGCGTAGAGCGAGTATTCCTCGCGCAGCCGCCCGACCTGCTCCCGGGAGAGCCCGGAGTAGGAAAACAAGCCGCGCTGGTTGACGACGAAGCTGAAGTCGAAATCCGCGCGCTGTGCCCGGATCTTCGCCACCAGCTCGTGGCGCACGGCTTTGATGCGGTCGCGCATCTGGCCCAGCTCCTGGTCCCACAGCACACGCAGCTCGGGCGTCGTCAGGACCGCGGTCACCGCCTGCGCGCCGTGCGTCGCCGGGCTGGAATAGTTGGTGCGGATCACGCGCTTCAATTGGCTTAGCGTGCGGGCGGCCTCATCCGGGCTTCCGGTAACCACCGACAACGAGCCCACCCGCTCGCCGTAGAGCGAGAGCGACTTGGAGAACGAGCTCGACACAAACACCACCGGGCACGCCTGGGCAAAGCGGCGCACCGCAATCGCGTCGGCATCGAGTCCGTCGGCGAAGCCCTGGTACGCCATATCGAGGAACGGCACCAGCCGGCGGCGATTGACGACGTCGATGACCTGTTCCCACTGCGCGGGCGCAAGGTCAACTCCGGTCGGGTTGTGGCAGCAGGCGTGCAGCACCGCGACCGACCCGGCGGGAAGCCTGTCGAGGTCGCCAATCATGCCGTCGAAATCGAGGCCGTGCGTGGCCGGGTTGTAGTAGCGGTAGGTGCCCACCTTGAAGCCGGCGTACTCGAACACCGCCTGGTGGTTCTCCCAGCTCGGGTTGCTGATCCAGAGGCCGGCGCCGGGATTGATCCGGCGCAGCAGGTCACCGCCCACCTTGAGCGCGCCGGTGCCGCCCAGCGTCTGCACCGTCACCACCCGCTGCTCGCGCACCGCAGGGCTGTCCCTGCCGAAGACCAGCTCCTGCACCGCGCGGTCGTAGGCCGGAATGCCGTCGATCGGCAGGTAGTTGCGGGGCAGGGGGCTTTCCGCGAGCTTCTGCTCGACGCGGCGGACGCACTCGAGGACCGGGACCTTGCCATTGTCGTCGTAATAGACGCCGACGCCGAGGTTTACTTTGTTGGGGTTCGCGTCCGTGTTGTAGGCTTCGGTGACGCCCAGGATGGGGTCACGCGGCGCCATCTCGAGGCCGGCAAGCAGGGTCTGGCTCATCGTTCCAGGGTGCACTCGGGAAAATATTGACGGAACACTTTCAAGCAAGGCGATATTTTACCTGTTGGCGCGCCGGGACGTAATGCGTTCTCACCGCCTGTTCACGACACAAAGTCCGACCGGCTGGCGGCGAGGCGCCGCGCTGTGGGAAAATTAACGGTTAATCTCCGCGATCCCGGGCAGAAATGAACCAACCCACCTCCGATCCCCCGATTGCCAGGCAGGATACCCCGGCCCTGATTGGCTTTCCCGAGAGTCCGTACCGCCTGAATCCGCTGTTTCCAACGGCAGGCGATCAGCCCGAGGCGATCGAGAAGCTCGTGGCCGGCGTACGCGACGGCCTGGTCTACCAGACTCTGCTCGGGGTCACCGGCTCCGGAAAGACTTTCACCCTGGCTCACGTGATCGCACGGCTCGGCTGCCCGGCGCTGATCATGGCGCCGAACAAGACGCTGGCGGCGCAGCTCTATTCGGAGATGCGCGAGTTCTTCCCGGAGAACGCGGTCGAGTACTTCGTCTCGTACTACGACTATTACCAACCCGAGGCCTACGTCCCCTCCAAGGACCTGTTTATCGAAAAGGACTCCAGCATCAACGAGCACATCGAGCAGATGCGGCTCTCGGCCACCAAGTCGCTGCTCGAGCGCCGCGACACCATCATCGTCTGCACCGTGTCAGCGATCTACGGCATCGGCAACCCGGTGGACTACCACAGCATGATCCTGCACCTGCGGGAACGCGAAAAGCTGCCGCAGCGCGAGGCCATCCAGCGCCTCGCCGCGATGCAGTACGAGAGGAACGAATTCGAGTTCCGCCGCGGCGTGTTCCGGGTGCGCGGCGAGGTGCTCGACATCTTCCCGGCCGAAAACTCCGAAACGGCGGTGCGCCTGACGTTGTTCGACGACGAGGTCGAGTCCATCCACGTGTTCGACCCGTTGACCGGTCACATCCTGCAGCGAGTGCCGCGTTTCACGGTCTATCCTTCGAGCCATTACGTCACGCCGCGCGCGACCACGCTGCGCGCAATCGAGCTGATCAAGGCGGAGTTGCGGGAGCGTATCGACTGGTTCCAGAAAGAGAACAAGCTGGTCGAATGCCAGCGCATCGAGCAGCGCACCCGCTTCGACCTGGAGATGATGGCCGAGATGGGTTTCTGCAAAGGCATCGAAAACTATTCGCGGCACCTCTCCGGTCGCCAGCCGGGTGAGCCGCCGCCGACCCTGATCGACTATCTCCCGCACGACGCCCTGATGGTCCTCGACGAGAGTCACGTCACCATCCCGCAGCTCGGCGGCATGTACCGTGGCGACCGCTCACGCAAGGAGAACCTGGTCAACTACGGGTTCCGGCTGCCGTCGGCACTGGACAACCGTCCGCTGCGCTTCGACGAATTCGAGGGGCTGATGCGGCGCACGATCTTCGTGTCCGCCACCCCCGCCGACTACGAGCGGACGCACCAGGCGCAGGTGGTGGAGCAGGTGGTGCGCCCCACCGGCCTGGTGGATCCGGCGCTGGAGGTGCGGCCTGCCGCGACCCAGGTGGACGATCTGCTGTCCGAAATCAACGACCGGGTCACGAAGAACGAGCGCGTACTGGTGACCACCCTCACCAAGCGGATGGCGGAAGATCTGACCGATTACTACAGCGAGCAGGGCGTCAAGGTCCGCTATCTTCATTCCGACATCGACACGGTCGAGCGCGTCGAGATCATCCGCGACCTGCGGCTGGGGCAGTTCGACGTGCTGGTCGGCATCAACCTGCTGCGCGAGGGGCTCGACCTGCCCGAAGTGTCACTGGTGGCGATTCTCGACGCCGACAAGGAGGGGTTTCTCCGCTCGGAGCGCTCGCTGATCCAGACTATCGGGCGCGCGGCACGGCACATCAACGGCAGCGCCATTCTCTACGGCGACACGGTAACCGGTTCGATGCGCCGTGCCATTGACGAAACCGCGCGCCGCCGCAGCAGGCAGGTGGCCTATAACGCGGCCCACGGCATCACGCCGCGGGGGGTCACCAAGCGCGTCAAGGACATCATCGAGGGGGTCTACGACCACGAAGAGGCGCGCAACCAGCAGAAGGCGGCGCAGACCCAGGCGCGCTACGACGCCATGGACGAGAAGACGCTGACGCGGGAGGTGAAGCAGTTGGAGAAGGCGATGCTCGACGCCGCGCGCAATCTCGAGTTCGAGCGCGCGGCGCAATTGAGAGATCAGTTGAGAATGCTGAAGGAGAAGCTGTTCATGGGTCTCGAGGCATGAGCGCGCGGACGCCGATGATAAGGGTGCTGTTCGTCTGCATGGGCAACATCTGCCGCTCGCCGACAGCGGAAGCCGTATTCAAGCACCAGGTCGCGCAGGCGGGACTCGCCGAACTGATCGCCAGCGATTCCGCGGGCACCCACGACTATCACGTCGGTGAGCCGCCGGATCCGCGCGCGCAGCTCGCCGCAGGCAGTCGCGGCTACGACTTGAGCGCACTGCGCGGCCGCCAGGTTGGCCCCCGCGATTTCGCCGACTTCGACTACCTGCTGGCGATGGATGAGACGAACCTGCACGCGCTCGAACGCCTGTGCCCGTCACAGTACGCGCACAAGGTGAAGCGCTTCATGGAATTCGGCTTCGATGCGCGCGCGCGCGAAGTGCCCGATCCCTACTCTGGCGGACCGGAGGGATTCGAGCAGGTGCTGGACATGGTGGAGCAGGCGGCGCAGGGGTTGCTGCTCTATCTGCGTGCCCGGATCGATGATTAAGCGACTGACCACGCCCCTATCGTCGCTGAACCAAGGCTATAGGTCAGCCGCCAAGGCGCCAAGAAAAACATGAACTGATAATGACCCGCCCAGGAGTTTGTCGGACTTTGGTCCGGCAAAACTCCTACGGGCGTCGGTCGGTTTCGATCTGCACCAGCGGCTCTTCGCTGACCGGCTGCGCAACCTGACGCACGCGCCGGGGCCGGGGCTCGGACGCCTCCGGCACGGGCTCCTGCTGCACCGAGCGGATCTTTTCGGGGTTCGATTCGACCTGTTGCAGGTTCGACGGCCATTCGATCTTGACCAGGACCGCAGGAGCATACCCAGCGCCGGCCGGAACGGCCGTTTCCTGCGCTGCCGATTGATGGGGAAATTCCCGTACTTGCTCGGTTTCCACCGCCGGTTGCTCGAAGCGCTGTTCCTGGTACGAACTGCTGGCCGGCCGGGAGACTTCAGCCACCGGGCTTGCTGCCACGGACTCGAACTGAGTAGTCGCAGCAACGGCCAACCCCGCGGTGGATGCGGCCGCCTCGTCCGTCGGACTGAACGATTCCCGCTGCGCCGGCTGCGACTGCGGCTCGCGCGTGGATTGTCCGCCGCCGGTATCCCCCGGGCGCTGCTCGTGGCGGTCGCGGCCGCCACGGCGGCGCCGCCTGCCCCGTCCTTCGCGCTGCTCGCCTTGCTCACGCGGCGGCTGCTGGTCCAGCGCGGGGCCGCCTTGCGGCTGCTGCTGGCGCTGGGGCTGTTGCCGCGGACCCTGCGGATGCTCGTTACGGCGGGTGTTGTCCTGGCGCCGCGGATCGTTACGATCCTGCTCGTGACGGGGGCGCCCACCGTCGCGCTGCTGGTCGCGGTTGCGCTGCTGGTCCTGGCGCTGACCGCCGCCCTGCTGCCCGCGTTCCGGCTGACGATCGCGGCGTCCGCGGTCCCCCCGGTCACCGCGCTCGTGCCGGCCGCGGTGCTGTCCGCGTTCCGGAAGCGGGGCGCTCGCAGCGCTCCCGGCCGGGGGAGTTGCAGCGGCTGCGGGACGCCTGAACCAGCCGAAGATCTTGCCGATGATCGAGGCTTCGCCGGCCGCGGCCACGGCGGGTTGCGGCTGCAGCTCCGGCTTCACCTCCCGTGGGACGGGTATCGGCGCCGGCTGTTGCGGCGTTATGCCCTTTACCAGGGCTTCCGGGCGCGGGGCCGCCGGCTCGGACGACCCAGGTTGCGTTTTCTGTTCTTCTTCGGTGGGAACTGTCACCAGGTTGTAGCTGGCCGGCAGCGGTTCGGTCTTGTTGAGATCGTCGTGGCGCATCCGCGTGATCGTGTAATTCGGCGTCTCGAGATGCACGTTGGGGATCAACATGATATTGACGCGGTGGCGCGTCTCGATCGCCTGCAGGTCCACGCGTTTCTCGTTCAGCAGGAACGTCGCGACGGACACCGGCACCTGGGCGTTGACCGCTCCGGTGTTTTCCTTCATCGCCTCCTCCTGCAGGATACGCAGGATGTGCAGCGCGGTGGACTCCGTGCCGCGGATGTGGCCGGTGCCGTGGCAACGGGGACAGGGGTTGTGCGCGGTTTCACCGAGTGACGGGCGCAGCCGCTGGCGCGACAACTCCATCAGGCCGAAACGCGAGATCTTGCCCAATTGCACGCGCGCCCGATCGTAACGCATCGAGTCGCGCAGGCAGTTCTCCACCTCGCGCTGGTTGCGGCCGCTCTCCATGTCGATGAAGTCGATCACGATGAGGCCGCCCAGGTCGCGCAATCGCAACTGCCGGGCAATTTCCTCGGCCGCCTCGAGATTGGTGCGAAACGCGGTTTCCTCGATATCCGAGCCGCGCGTCGAACGGGCCGAGTTGACGTCTACCGATACCAGCGCCTCGGTGTGGTCGAACACGACCGCGCCGCCGGACGGCAGGTTGACCGACCGTGAATACGCGGATTCAATCTGGTGCTCGATCTGGAAGCGCGAGAACAACGGCACGTCATCCCGGTAGAGCTTGATCCGGTTGACGTTCTGCGGCATGACGTGGCTCATGAACTGCTGAGCCTGCTCAAAGACGGCATCGGTATCGATCAGAACTTCGCCGATATCCTGGTGGTAGTAGTCGCGGATGGCGCGGATCACCAGGCTTGACTCCTGGTAGATCAGGAACGCCCCGTTCTGCTGCTTCGCGGCGCTTTCGATCGCGCCCCAGAGTTGCATCAGGTAGGTCAGGTCCCAGGTCAGTTCCTCGGCGGCGCGGCCGATGGCCGCGGTGCGGCCGATGACGCTCATGCCCTGGGGCAGTTGGAGTTGATCGATGACGTCGCGCATCTCGTTGCGGTCTTCGCCTTCGACCCGGCGTGACACCCCGCCGCCGCGCGGGTTGTTCGGCATCAGCACGAGGTAACGGCCGGCGAGGCTGATGAAGGTGGTGAGCGCCGCCCCCTTGTTGCCGCGCTCGTCCTTGTCGACCTGGACGATCAACTCCTGGCCTTCGTTGAGCGCCTCCTTGATGCTGGCACGGCCTACGTCCACGCCAGGCTTGAAATAGGCGCGGGCGACTTCCTTGAACGGGAGGAAGCCGTGGCGGTCGGTGCCGTATTCGACAAAGGCCGCTTCGAGGCTGGGTTCGATGCGGGTGATTACCCCCTTGTAGATGTTGCTCTTGCGCTGCTCTTTGCCGGGGGTTTCGATATCGAGGTCGACGAGCTTCTGACCATCGACGATGGCGACGCGCAGCTCTTCAACCTGCGTCGCGTTAAACAGCATTCTCTTCATTGTTATCATCTCCCGCGCTCAAAACACGGGATGAGGCAAACCACGCGCCTGCCTTCGAGGGCAGGCGGCGTTGACTGGTTCAGTCGCGTGGCATGAGCATGTTGGACTTGTCGATCCTGATGTCTCGTGTGATTTGCCGACGGGATTCGCGCATAAGGCGCTGAATCCGGGAATTCTCGGTATGTCGTGAGCGCGTATATCGTCTAGTATCGCTACTTCAGCGTGGTGAGCGACATTAACCATTCCTTGCAGCGCATGGGCGTCCGGCGCAGTCTTCTACTGGTCCTGCAACCGAAATCCGCAGCACGCGCCTCAGCACGCTTGCCCTGATTTGCGCACACCCGAGGTTCATCGTTTACTTGCGGGGCGCCAACCGGATCGCGGAGCCGGACTTGCGCAGCAGTTTGCTACGGGCTGCCCGGTCCATCGCGACGTGCTGAGATTAGTATAGAGAAATGAAAGGCTTAAGTAAAGATTCGGCGACCTGGCATGACGTGGATGAGGAATCCGCCGGTCAGCGTGTGGACAACTATCTGACTAAGCGGCTGAAAGGGGTCCCGAAGAGCCATATCTATCGCATCCTCCGCAGCGGCGAGATTCGCATCAACAGCGGCAGGGTCGGGCCCGACTATCGGGTGCAGGCGGGCGATCGACTGCGCCTGCCGCCCCTGCGGACTGCCAAACCGGCGGCGGTCCCCAGGCATCCGCCGGCGTCCCGGCTCAAGGCAGAAGTCATCTACGAGGACGACATCCTGCTGGTGATCAACAAGCCGGCAGGAGTGGCCGTGCACGGTGGCAGTGGTATCAGTCGCGGAGTGATCGAACAGTTGCGCCTGGAGCGACCGGAAGACCACTTCCTGGAACTGGTACACCGGCTCGACCGCGACACCTCGGGCGTCCTGCTGCTGGCGAAGCGGCGTTCGGGTCTGCTCGCCTTGCACCGGCAGCTGCGAGAAGGCGCGGTGCAGAAGCTCTACGCGGTACTGGTGAACGGGCGCTGGCGCGATGGCCAGCGCAGCGTCAAACTGCCGCTGCACAAGTACGTGCTGCCGTCGGGCGAGCGTCGCGTCGCCGTCAAGAGCGAGGGCCTGCCTGCGCATACAGTGTTCCGCCTGCAACAAAATTGGGGCGGACACTGCCTGCTCGAAGCGGAACTCAAGACCGGCCGCACCCACCAGATTCGCGTGCATCTTGCCCACCTCGGCTATCCGGTCGCCGGAGACGACAAGTACGGCGATTTCACCCTCAACAAGCAGCTGGCGCGGCAGGGACTCAAGCGCATGTTCCTGCACGCCTGCAAAGTCGTCATCACCCATCCCCAGAGCGGCGCCGCCCTGTCGCTGGCGGCGCCGTTGCCGCCGGAACTGCAGTCGTTCCTGGCGACGCTCGACGCCGGAGAAGCGCGCGTTGGCTAGACGTTTCGACCTGCTGGTTTTCGGCAGTGGCTGTTGCGGCTGAGGTGAATGTTCCGCTGCCCTAGGGCAAAGCTGACGCGGAGCCGGGGTAAAATAGCGGGCACGGCGGCGATGATGCCGGGTGGCCGCATTCTTCAAGGATGGCAATCATGGCAGAACAGGAAACGAGCGGCTCCGCAACCAACTGGGAACGGCAGACGCTGGAGAAAGTCGCGCTGGCGGCAGTCCAGGAACAGCGCCTCGCCCGCCAGTGGGGCATCGTCTTCAAGATGCTGCTGTTCATTTACCTGTTCGCGCTGTTGTTCCTGGGCCTGGGCTGGTTCAGCAAGAAGGATTCCAGTCCCGGCAAGCACTCCGCCCTGGTGGACCTGCAAGGGGTGATCTCGTCCAGCAGCGTGGCCAGCGCCGAAGTGGTCATGGCAGGACTGCAGGACGCATTCAAGGACAAGCGCACCCAGGGCGTGATCCTGCGCATCAACAGCCCGGGCGGCAGTCCGGTGCAGGCGGGGCACATCAACGACGAAATCCGGCGCCTGCGCGCCAAGTACCCCGATATCCCGCTTTATGCCGTGGTGGAGGATATCTGCGCTTCGGGCGGCTACTACGTGGCGGTTGCCGCCGACCGCATTTATGTCGACAAGGCGAGCATAGTGGGTTCCATCGGCGTGTTGATGGACGGCTTCGGCTTCACCGGGGCAATGGAAAAGCTCGGCGTCGAGCGCCGGCTGCTGGCAGCCGGCGACAACAAGGGATTCCTCGACCCGTTCTCGCCGCTGCTCGAGCCGCAAAAGGAGCACGCTCGGCAGATGCTGGGCGATATCCACCAGCAATTCATCGGCGTCGTCCGGGAAGGCCGTGGCAAACGACTGATCGAGACCCCCGACATGTTTTCCGGCCTGTTATGGGTGGGACAGAAAAGCGTCGAGCTGGGGCTTGCCGACGCGCTGGGCAGCGTCGATTACGTGGCGCGGGAAGTGATCAAGGCAGAAGATATCGTGGATTTCACGCCGCGCGAAAACATTGCCGAACGGCTTGCCAAAAGGTTTGGCGCGGGCGTAGCCGAAGGACTGGGGCGCTTCGGCGTCTTTCAGGGCATGACGCTGAAGTGATCCTCATTTCGCGAGAGGAGAAACACCACCAGCCGCCGGTCCACAGCCGGCGGTTTTTTTTGCCATAGCGCGATGGAGCGCGTTATCACCGACGCGGTTGGCAGAGTAAGATCGGCGGCAATGCACAGCAGCGTGTCACCGCGGCAGTGCTCGAGCAGCGCCTGCAGCATGGCCGCGTTGCGGTAGGGAGTCTCGATGAAGATCTGGGTTTCCTGGGCTGCCCGCGCTTCGAGTTCCCGGAGCCGGCGCGCGCGTTCAATTCGGTCCACCGGCAGATAGCCATGGAAAGCAAAGCGTTGTCCGTTCATGCCTGAAGCCATCAGCGCCAGCAGGATGGAGGAGGGCCCGACCAGCGGCACCACGACAATTCCGGCATCGTGCGCGCGCTGCACCAGCGACGCACCCGGATCGGCCACCGCCGGGCAGCCCGCCTCCGACATCAGCCCGCAGTCGTCGCCGGCGAGCAGCAGCGCGAGCACGGGCTCGACATCGCGAGCGTGCTGGTCAAGTTGATGCAGGGCAATCTGCTGTAACGGCACAGGGTGGCCAATCGTCTTGAGGAAGCCGCGCGCGGATTTGGCGTTTTCGACGGCGAACGTCCGCAGCTTGCGTGCCGCATCCAGCGTGGCGGGTGGAATCAGCGACGCCACGTCGTCCCCGCCGAGGGCAACCGGTATCAGGTAGAGCTTGCCCCGGGACCGGTCAGACAACGGCGACTCCTTCCTTTCTGAGCATGGCGGCGAGCCGCATCAGTGGCAAACCGATCAGCGCGCTGGGGTCATCGCCCGTCACGCGCTCGACCATCACGATGCCCAGTCCCTCGATCTTGGCGCTGCCAGCGCAGTCATAGGGCTGCTCCAGTTCCAGGTAGCGCTCGATTTCGCCATCGCCATACTCGCGGAAGCAAACAGTGGTCGGTACTTCCGCTACTTGCGACGCGCCCGTAGCGGCATTGAGCAGCGCCACGGCGGTGTGGAACACGACGTCCCTGCCGCGCATCGCCTTAAGCTGGGCCACCGCAGTGGCATGGTCGCCCGGCTTGCCCAGGCGCTCGCCGTCGAGTTCCGCCACCTGGTCGCAGCCGATGATCAGCGCATGCGGGAATTCCGCGCTCACGGCGCGAGCCTTGGCCTGCGCGAGTCGCAGCGCCGTGTCGCGCGCTCCTTCTCCGGGCAGGGCTGCTTCGTCAACGGCCGGCGCCCGCACCTCGAACGACAACCGCAGGCGCGCCAGCAGCTCGCGACGGTAGGGCGAAGTGGAAGCGAGCACGAGGCCCGGGAGGGACACGGATTGCATAGCCTAAGTCTCTGCCAAAGCTGGATTTTTCTTCATTGTTCTTTGACAGAGTAGCGCAAAAATACTATTATGCGCCGCCTATGCCTGCGCAGACTGTCATCGATAGTCTGGAGTTTGCCCGGATCGGGCAGGCACTGAACGGCAGCTTGCCGGTGCCGGGGTTGAAGCGACTGCGGGAATGCCTGGCCGAAGCGCTCGGAGAAGTCGAGTTCATGGTGAAGGGCGGCCACGATCCGCGCCGGCGCCCGACCCTCAGCCTCGAAATCAGCGGCACGTTGCGCCTGCAGTGCCAGCGGTGCCTCGGGGCGCTGGATTATCCGCTGCGGGTGTCGAATACACTGCGGCTGGTGAGCGCGAGTGAGGCGGCGGCCGGCGATCTCGATGACGAGGACGCCGAATGGATCGAAGAGAGCGCCGCACTGGACGTGGCAGCGCTGGTCGAAGACGAGATCCTGCTGAGCCTGCCGTACGCCCCCCGGCATGAGGAGGGGCAGTGCGGTCAGGGTATTACGGCAGCAAAGAATGGCGCGGAAATCTCGGCGTTTGCCAAGCTCGCCGCGTTGAAGCAGAAGCGCAATTGATACTCAAGGAGCGATAGCAATGGCAGTACAGCAGAACAAGAAGTCTCCATCGAAGCGCGGCATGCACCGCTCGCACGACGCGCTGTCCAACCCGCCGCTGGCGCTCGAGCCGACGACCGGTGAAGTGCATCTGCGGCATCACATCAGCGCGACCGGTTTTTACCGCGGCAAGAAGGTCATCAAGACCAAGGGCGAATAGGCGCTCTGAAGTTGCACGGCTGATGGCTAGCGCGCCGGTCGGGGAGGGAAGTCGCTGATGGCGGTGACGGTTGCCATCGACTGCATGGGCGGTGATCACGGCGTGCGCGTTACCGTGCCTGCCGCGTTAAGCCTGCTCAAAGAAGACCTGGAGGTCTCGTTCCTGCTGGTTGGGCGGCGGGACGCGATCGAGAGCGAGCTGCAGCGGGCGGGAAAGGTGGCGGGCCCACGACTGAAGGTCGTGCACGCATCCGAAGTGGTGGAAATGGACGAAGCGGTCGCCGCTGCCATGCGCGGCAAGAAGGATTCGTCGATGCGCGTCGCCATCAACCTGGTCGAAGGCGGCGAGGCGGCGGCCTGCGTCAGCGCCGGTAACACCGGTGCGCTGATGGCGATCTCGCGCTTCGTGCTGAAGATGCTTCCCGGCATCGACCGCCCGGCGATCGCCACCCAGTTGCCGACGCTGCGGGGGCATACCTACGTTCTGGACCTCGGCGCCAACGTCAATTGCGAGCCCGAGCACCTGCTGCAATTCGGCGTCATGTGCTCGGAGCTGGTGCGCTCGGTCGAAGGCAAGCCGCGCCCGACAGTGGGCCTGCTCAACATCGGGGCCGAGGACACCAAGGGCAACGAGCAGGTGAAGCAGGCCGCTGATCTGATGCGGGTCAGCGGGCTGAACTTCCACGGCTACGTCGAGGGCGACGACATCTACAAGGGCACCACCGACATCGTGGTCTGCGACGGCTTCGTCGGCAACGTGGCGCTCAAGACTTCCGAAGGGCTGGTGCAGATGCTCGCCACCTATTTGCGCGAGGAGTTCGGCCGCAACCTGGTTACGAAGCTGGCGGGACTGGTCGCGCTGCCGGTGATCAGCGCCTTCAAGCGGCGCGTTGACCATCGCCGCTATAACGGAGCGAGCCTGCTCGGGCTGCGCGGCATCGTGGTCAAGAGCCACGGCTCGGCCGACGAGTTCGCGTTTGCGTTCGCGATCCGGCGCGCGGTGCGGGAGGCGCGCAGCGGCGTGCTGGCGCATATCACCGAACGCATGGCGGTCATACACCAGAGCGCAACATGAGCGGCAACTATTCCAGGATCGTCGGCACCGGCAGCTATCTTCCGGAAAAGGTGCTGACCAATCGCGATCTCGAGGCGAAGATAGACACCACCGACGAATGGATCTACACGCGGACCGGCATCCGCCAGCGGCACATCGCGGCTGACGGCGAGAACACCAGCGACCTGGCCCTGCAGGCCAGCCGCAATGCGCTGGCGGCGGCCGGGATTACGCCGGCCGACCTCGATCTCATCATCGTGGCGACGACGACCCCCGACATGGTGTTCCCGAGCACGGCTTGCCTGCTTCAAGCCAAGCTCGGAGCCCGGAATTGTCCGGCATTCGACGTGCAGGCCGTGTGCAGCGGCTTCATCTACGGGGTTTCCACCGCTGACCACTTCGTGCGCTCGGGTCAATATCGCCACGTCCTCGTGGTCGGCGCAGAGACTTATTCGCGGATACTCGACTGGACCGACCGCGGGACCTGCGTGTTGTTCGGCGACGGCGCGGGGGCCGTCGTGCTCCGTCAGGACAGCGCGCCCGGCATACTGACGACCCGCTTGCACGCCGACGGGGCGTACGCGGACATGCTGGCGGTGCCGGGCACGGTGTGTGGCGGACAGGTGAGCGGCCGGCCTTTGCTGCAAATGGACGGGCAGGGCGTATTCAGGTTCGCGGTGAAGGTGCTCGACGAAATCGTCGACGAGACGCTGGCGGCCAGTGGCATGCAGAAATCCGACATCGACTGGCTGGTGCCGCACCAGGCGAACATCCGCATCATCCAGGCCACCGCCAGAAAACTCGGCTTGAGCATGGAAAAAATAGTGGTTACCGTAGATCGCCACGCCAATACCTCGGCAGCCTCGATACCCCTCGCTCTCGATGAGGCGGTGCGCGACGGCCGCATCCGCACCGGGCAGCACGTGCTGATGGAAGCGATCGGCGGCGGCTTTACGTGGGGTGCGGTGCTGGCGAAGTGGTGAATGAAGACCGGAGATCATGAAATTCGCTTTTGTTTTTCCAGGACAGGGGTCGCAGTCGGCGGGCATGCTGCAGCCGTTCGCTGAATCGAAAGCGGTGCGGAAAGTGTTTGCCGAGGCTTCCGATGTGCTGCAGCAGGACCTGTGGAAGCTGGTTGCCGAGGGGCCTGCAGAAGAGTTGAATTCAACCGTCAATACGCAGCCGGTCATGCTGACCGCGGGCTATGCGGTCTACCGGGCCTGGCGCGACGCGGGCGGCGCGGAACCGGCGGTGGTCGCCGGACACAGCCTGGGCGAGTACACCGCACTGGTGGTCGCGGGCGCGCTGGCGTTCCGCGATGCTTTGCCGCTGGTGCGATTTCGCGCCCGGGCGATGCAGGAAGCAGTGCCGGTCGGCGAGGGCGCAATGGCCGCCATACTCGGGCTGGAGGATGACGTGATCCACGCCGCATGCCGGGAGGCAGCGCAGGGGCAAGTGGTTGAAGCAGTCAACTTCAACGCTCCGAGCCA
>CAZCGD010000559.1:0-7019 GCA_964498105.1 uncultured Streptomycetaceae bacterium | reverse complement strand
GCCAACGCCGATTCGATCATCGCGATGAGCGGCCGGCCGCACGTGACGCTCCCGGTCAAAGCGACGAATACCGTGCACGAGGGAGGAGCGAAGCCGTCGCGGCTGGTGGTGCCGGTGATACCGCGCTAGCTTAGGCAGTCGCGGAAGGATGAACGTGGAACGTGGAAGGATGATCCCCCGCTCCGCGTGCAGGCTTAGGAGTCCCGACTTTTCACAGCTTTTCGGTCGGACTGCCGGCCGGTAGGCAACGATAGGCCGGGTCGCTGAAAGCTAGCACACGAAGTGTGAGGTTCATCCTTCCACGTTCATCCTTCATCCTTGCTGGCATCACTGCGGCTTGATCCCGGCGCTGGCTGCGACCTTGTTCCACTTCTCGATTTCCGACCGGACCATCTTCGCAAACTCCTCGGTCGGCATCCCGCTCGGATCACCGCCGATGTCGTTCAGTCGCTTTCGCACATCGGGAATCTGCAGCACGTCGGCGATGTCGTCCCGGATGCGCTTGACCACGGCCGGCGGCGTGCCGCGCGGCACGAACATCCCGAACCACGCCACGGCCTCGAAGCCGGGAGCCGCCTCGGCCATGGGCGGCGCCTCGGGGTAAAGGGGCGTCCGCTCGAGGGAGCAGACGCCGATGACTTTCGCGCGGCCGGACTTTACCGTCCCCATGAACGAACTGATCGCGGCCATGCCGAGCGGCACGTGTCCTCCCATGATATCGATCTGGAGCGGCCCGGCGCCCTTGTACGGCACGGTGGTGATCTTCACCTTCGCAAGCATGGCGAAGGAGTAGCTCGGCAGCGCGTTCCCGGCGTTGCCCATGCTGAGCTCACCGGGGCGGGCCCGGGCCAGCGCGACGAGCTGCTTCGGGTTGTTCGCCGGCAGCGACGGGTGCGCGATGATCATCTGCGGCGAAACGGTGACGAGCGTGACCGGCACCAGATCGTTCAGGGGATCGTAGGGGAGATTCGCGAACGTGGAGGGCGCGTACGCGAACTGCGTGGAGGTAAAGAGTATCGAGTGCCCGTCCGGCGCGCTCCTCGCCACGTGGTTGGCGCCGACCGTCGAAGCCGCGCCCACGTGCGGTTCGATGATGACCTGCTGCTTCCAGCGCTCCGCGAGATGCGGCAGGAGAACGCGCGCGGTGAGGTCGTTGCTCCCGCCCAGCGAGAACGGGATGACGATACGCACCACCTTGCCCGGAAACGCCTGCGCGAAGACGGATTGAAGCGGAACCAGCAACGCGGATGCGATGAACGCGACCCAAAGTTTTGAAAGCATGGCTCATCTCCTCTGGTCTGCGGCCTCCCGCGCGGTCCCTCGGCGCGCACGGCTGGGGGGCCTGTGCTTTACTTGACCACACCCGGGTGTGGCGGGAAGGAATAAAGGCTAGGCCACCTCGGGCGAGACGTCAACGCGCCTGGGGAAGGCGGAACGGCAAGTCGAAAGGCGGAAGGCGAATCAACGCAATCTACAGAACCAGGGATTGCTTTACCTTCCTCCTTTCGCCTTTCGCCTTCAGAGCGATGGATGCCGCTCGCCCCACGCCGTCGCTTGCTCATAGGCGTGGGCGACGCGATAGACCATCGCCTCGCCGTAGGGTTTGCCGACGATCTGCATCCCTAGCGGCAGTCCCGCCTTGTCGAAGCCGACCGGCACCGATAGCGCCGGGCCGCCGGTGACGTTGAAGGGGGCGCGCGCCTGCCGGGCGTAGGTGTACTCGACCGCCTTCGGGTCATCGATGCGGCAGGGCGGGTCCATCGAGCTTGCCGTCACCGCCACGTCGATGCCTGAGAACAAGGCGTGGAACGCGTCGGCCATCTTGCGGCGCAGGCGCGTGGCGTTGACATAGTCTGCCGCACGCACGAAGGCGCCCGCCATGATCCGCTGGCGGGCCAGCGCGCCGTAGTCCTGCGGCCGCTCGCGCATCCATTTCTCGTGCAGGGCAAAGGCCTCGCTGGTCAGCACGGTGCGGTTGCAGGCGAGGTATTCGCCCAGCGGCGCGGTCTGGATCTCGCGCACGTCGGCGCCGAGCTCGGCCAGCTTCGACACAGCGGATTCGATTCCCGCCGCCACTTCCGGATCGGCCGGCATGTCGCGCGTGTAGAAGTGGCGGATCACGCCGATCCTCAACCCCTTCACGCCGCGGTCGAGCTGGGCGGTGTATCCGCCCGCCGCGTGCGCGGCGCTGCCTGGATCGAGGGGATCGTGGCCCGCGATCAAGTCCAGCAGCAGGGCGTTGTCCCGCACCGTGCGCGTCAGCGGCCCGACGTGGTCGAGCGAATAAGCCAGCGGGAGCACCCCGCGGCGGCTGACCAGGCCGTAGGTGGCTTTCATGCCGGCGACGCCGCACATCGAGGCCGGGTTGCGCACTGACCCGCCGGTGTCGGTGCCGATGGCCGCCGGCACGAAACCCGCCGCCGTCGCCGCGCCGGCGCCGCTCGAGGAGCCGCCGCAGAAATGATCGCGGTTCCAGGGATTGCGCGCCGGCGGCCAGGGCAGGTCGAACGAGGGTCCGCCGATGGCAAACTCGTGCGTCGAGAGCTTGCCCATGAATACGCCACCCGCCGCCCGCAGCTTTTGCGTGACGGCAGCGTCGGCTGCAGCGACGTTGTCCTTCAGGATCTTCGAGTGCGCGGTGGTCGGCAGGCCCGCGTAGTCGACGATGTCCTTGAGGCCGTAGGGCACGCCGTGCAACGGGCCGCGCCAGGCGCCGCGCGCGATCTCGCCTTCCGCGCGCCGGGCGTCCTCCAGCGCGAGCTCGGGCGTGAAGCGCAGAAAGGCATTGAGCTTTCCGTCGTGTCGCTCGACGCGATCGATCAGCGCCTTTGCGTACTCGACGGGCGAGAGCTTCCTGCCGCGCAGCAGCTCGGACGCCTCTGCAACCGTGAGCCATGCGAGGTCGTCCGTCGAACCCTCGGGAAATGATGTACGCATCATTTCCCGCCGTCCATTTCCCCTCTCCGCTCGGGAGAGGGGGAAGGGGTGAGGGGTGAGGGCCCGGTCGTCCTCCAGTCGGAACACGTGCGCCGGCTCGTCGGCCGGGGTGAGACTCGCAATTGGCAAGTTCGCGCGGCGCGCTCGCGCAGTTCGCGTTGCGCGCAGCAGTTGCTGGAGCTGCTCGTCGGTGAGGCGGGTCAGTCCGATTTCCGCGGCCATCCTGCGGATCTCGTCGAACGTCAGGGAATCATCAGGCATGGTGTGCGCCTCGCTTAATTCGGTGCTGGGGGATGGGTGATGAGTGATATGGCATCAAGACGTGAGCGCGCGCAAATACTCCGGCCCCTGGTGCGCCACCCACTGCGCGGCGGCGAGGTGGCTGAACGCCACATGCACCTCGAGATCGACTTCGCTCATGGTGTTTCGCGCCTGGCCTGCGCAAACGATCACGCCGAGCGCTTCGCCCTTCCACAGGAGCGGCGCGAAAACTGCCGAGCCCGCGCGGAACGTCTGGAGGATTTTCACGAACGACTGGTGCGTGTCGGTGTTGGCGAGCAGCATGGGCTGCCTGGTTTTCACGACATGGCCCGGGTGTCCGAGCTCGATATCGATCTTCATGTGACGCTGCCCGGGGGCGAAGTTGACCGGCGCTACGAGCAGATTCGATTTGCCGTCGGGCGTCACGACGAAACAGCAGCACGCGAACTGCTGTCTCTCGCCTTGCTTCAGATTTCCGGGCTGCAGGTGCGATTCCCCGTCGCCGAGCAGCTTCGGCAGCGTCCCGGTAATCACCCACAGCGCTTCTTCGGGTCCGGCCGCGGCGCCCGCCTCAGCGGCCGCGCGCCCCAGCGCGCGTATCGCCTCCTGATGGAAGGCTGCAACGTCTCGCATCAGTCGACCTTCGCGCCGGAAGCCTTCACGATCTTCGCCCACTTCAGGAGTTCCGATTTGATGTAGGCCGAGAATTCATCGGGTGTGCTCGTGCGGATCTCGAACCCCTGGCTGTTGAGCCGCTCTTTCACGTCTGGCATCTGCAAAGCTTTCACCGTCTCGCGGTTAAGCTTGTCGATGATCGCCTTCGGCGCGCGCGCGGGCGCGAGCAGGCCATACCAGTTTTCGAGCTCGTAGCCGCCGAGACCGGCCTCCGCAAACGTGGGGACCTCGGGCACGATCGCCGAGCGCGCGCCGCTGGTGACGCCGAGCGCCGTAAGCTTGCCCGCCTTCACGTGCGGAAACGCCGCCGGCAGGCTCACGATCACCGTGTTGACCTGTCCGCCCAGCAACTCCGCGACCGCCGGCGCCGCGCCCTTGTAAGGAATGTGAATGAGGTCGATGCCAGCCATCGTCTTCAGCAGCTCGCCGGCGAGGTGGTGCGGCGTGCCGCTGCCGGGCGAGCCGAAAGTGAGTTGGCGCGGCTTGGTCTTCGCGAGCGCGATCAGGTCCTTGATCGACTTCACCGGCACTGAAGGGTGCGCCACCAGGACGATGGTCGCGGCGCCCGTCTTCGTGATCGGCGAAAAATCCCGCACCGGGTCGTAAGTCATTCTGGCGTAGAGCGCCGGATTGATCGCGTGCGTGCCGACGATCGCCATGACCAGCGTGTATCCATCAGGAGCGGCCTTCGCAACGATGTCCGCGCCGATGTTGCCGCCGGAGCCGCCGCGGTTGTCGATCACCACCGGCTGGCCCATGCTGTCCGTGAGCTTCTGTCCCACCATGCGGGCGATGATGTCCGTGGGGCCGCCCGCCGGGAATGGAACGATCATGCGGATCGTCTTGTTCGGATAATTGCCTTGCGCCGGCGTCGCCACGGCGAGGGCTGCGAGCGCAATACCTGCAACCGCACGTAACAGGGTTGTCATGCCTTCTCCTTGTTCAACGGGTCTGTTGTGGCCGCGGATGCGTCACGATCGACCTCAACGCAGGCACCGGGGTCGATAGCTTCCTTATATCGGGAATCGGGCGCCGCAGGCCGTCTATTTTCTCGAATGCCTGCTCCATCGCGTGCGCGGCGCCGAGCAGCGCGCGATCGCCGCGGAAGCGGCCGACGACCTGCAGCCCGAACGGCATGCCGGCGTGATCGACGCCGCACGGGAGTGAGATCGCGGGGTTAGTCACGAGCGTGATCACGTAGGTGAGCGAGAGCCAGTGGTAGTAATTTAGCAGGGCCTTGCCGTCCATTTCCGCGAGATAGAGCTGCGTCCACGGAAACGGCGATACCGAAGTAGTCGGCGCAATCACGAGGTCGTATTCGCCAATCGTCTTCTGGAAACGCCGGAAGATGCGGGTCTGTTCCGCATGCGCCCACGTGACGTCGGTTATCGTCATCCTGGAGCCGGTCTCGTAATTCGCGCGCACGTTCGGACCCAGCGCCCCCGGGTCCCGCTGGTAGATGTCGCGGAACCGATCGACGAAATTCATGGCGCGAATCACGTCGAAGCAGCGGTCGGCGCCGCCGAAGTCGAACTCCGTCCGGTCGCACGACCTGAAGAGATGTCGCATCGCCTGGAGCTTCTCGCGAAACGCCTGGCGGATCGATGCATCGACTGGTGACACGCCGAAGTCCTCCGTCCACGCCACGCGCAGCGACCCGGGATCCACAGCCTGCAGCGTTGCGAACTCGCTGCCGTGGACGGGGTAGGAGAGCGGGTCCGAATCCTCGGCCGCGGCTTGGGCGGCGAACAGCATGGCCGCGTCCGCGACAGTGCGCCCCATCGGACCGATGACCGAAATCGGCGCCCAGCCCAGGCTGCGTCGATCCGTCGGAACCAGGCCAGGCGAAGGGCGCATGCCCACCACGCCGCACATCGCAGCCGGTATGCGAAGCGAGCCGCCGGTGTCGGAGCCGGTGCACACCGGCAGCATGTCGCACGCGAGCGCGACCGCCGAACCGCCCGAGGAGCCACCGGCGGTGAGCGTCGGGTCGAACGGATTTCCGGTCGCGCCCCACACAGCGTTGCGCGTGTTGGCGCCTGCGCCGAATTCCGGTGTATTGGTCTTGGCAACGATGACCGCGCCGGCCGCGCGCACGCGCGCAACCATGCTGCTGTCGTCTTGCGGAATGGTGTCGCGGTAGAGCGGCGATCCGTATGTCGTCAGCAGTCCCGCCGTTTCCTCGAGATCCTTGATGCCGATCGGGAGGCCGTGCAGCAGACCCAGCGGCTCCCCGCGCAACACCGCCGCTTCAGCCGCTTTCGCATCCTGTCGCGCGCGCTCGTACGAAGTCGCGCAAATAGCGTTCACGCCGGGATTGAGGCGCTCGATGCGCTCGATGCACGCCTCGAGCAGCGCGACGGGCGAAAGTTCCCTCGTGCCGATCCGACGCCGGAGCTCGACCGCGGTCAGCGCCAGCAGCTCGTCGCGCGACGCCATGGGTTATTGCAGACCGAAGAGCTTTTTGCCCGCGATCGGCAGCCGTGCCATCAGCACGT
Source organism: uncultured Streptomycetaceae bacterium (assembly GCA_964498105.1). GTDB lineage: Bacteria > Pseudomonadota > Gammaproteobacteria > Burkholderiales > SG8-41 > SG8-41. Next base: position 648 of record CAZCGD010000559.1, on the reverse strand, counting down.
CGCCCGACAGCGCTTCGGTGATGTAGATCGTCTTGTAGTCGGGGCCGCCGAAGGCGATGTTGGTCATGTGATCGTGCTTCTTGTCCTGGCTGTGCACGAGGTGCGTGGGCAGCATGTGCGCATCGAAACGCCAGATGCCCATGTTGATGTGGCAGACCACCAGGCCGTTCTGCGAATCCATCTCGATGCCGTCCGGCCCGACGCCTCCGGAAAGCTGCACCGCGACGCCGGTCTTGGAGACCTGTCCGTCGTGCATGAGAGGCAGGCGCCAGATCTGCTGCGAACGCGTGACCGCAACGTACACGTGCTTGTCCGTGGTGCTGACCGTGATGCCATTGGGGCTCGGGATATTGTTCGCGAGCCGCTGCAGCTCGCCGTTGGGTTTGAGCCGGTAGACGCGTCCGGTGGGGTCAACGATACCGGTCTGCCCCTGGTCGGTGAAATAGAGGTCACCGTTCGACGCGAAGTTGAGGTCGTTGCAGCCCTTGAAGCCTTCGCTGTACGCGGTTTCGAGCAGCGGCTCGATGGTGCCCGTCTTTACGTCGAGCACCATGATGCCGCGCCGATAGTCGGCGACGTAGAGCCGCCCATCCTTGTGGAACTTCATGCCGTTCGGCCAGCCGTCGTACTGCACGACCACGTCCCAGG
>CAZCGD010000558.1:0-7077 GCA_964498105.1 uncultured Streptomycetaceae bacterium | reverse complement strand
CGAGCGCATTACTACGGTGCCGGACAACTTCAAGCTGCATCCCGCGGTGCAGAAGGTCATGGAGAGCCGGCGGCTGATGGCGCAGGGCAAGCTGCCGCTCGACTGGGGCATGGCCGAGCACCTCGCGTTTGCCACGCTGCTAAGTGAAGGCTACTCGATCCGGCTCTCAGGCCAGGACAGCGGGCGCGGCACGTTTTTTCACCGGCACGCGGTGCTGCACGACCAGAACCGGGAGAAATGGGACCAGGGCACCTACGTGCCGCTGCAGCACGTGAGCGACAAGCAGGGCGACTTTGTGGTGATCGATTCGCTGCTGTCCGAGGAAGCCGTGATGGGCTTCGAGTACGGCTACTCGACCTCGGCGCCCAACGAGCTCACGATCTGGGAAGGGCAGTTCGGCGATTTCGCCAACGGCGCCCAGGTCGTCATAGACCAGTTCATCGCCTCGGGCGAAGCCAAGTGGGGCCGCCTGTGCGGGCTCACGCTGATGCTGCCGCACGGCTACGAAGGGCAGGGGCCGGAGCATTCTTCCGCCCGCATCGAGCGCTACATGCAGATGTGCGCCGACTACAACATGCAGATTTGCATACCGGCGACCCCGGTGCAGCTCTACTACCTGCTGCGGCGCCAGATGGTCCGGCCGTTCCGCAAGCCGCTGGTCCTGTTTACGCCGAAGAGCCTGCTGCGGCACAAGGAGTCGGTGTCGCCGCTGGAAGAGTTCGCCACCGACGGGTTCAAGGCGGTCAACGAGGACTGGGAATCGAAGGACATCAATCCCGAGCGCGTGAAGCGCGTCGTCTTCTGCAGCGGCAAGGTCTATTACGACCTGCGCGCCGAGCGCAAGGCGAAAAGCTTGCGGGACCTGCCGATCGCGCGCATCGCCCAGCTCTACCCGTTCCCGCACGACGACCTGCAGACGCAGATCGAGCGTTACAGCAAGGCAACCGAGATCGTGTGGTGCCAGGAGGAGCCGCGCAACCAGGGCGCGTGGCATCGCATCCAGCATTACCTGGAGCGCCACATGCTGCCGCACCAGAAGCTGATTTATGCCGGGCGCGATTCCTCAGCGTCGCCGGCAGCGGGCTACAAGTCGCTGCACGACCGCCAGCAGAAGGAACTGGTGGAGCTGGCGCTGTCGGTGGGCGTTCAATCGCGCGCGGACGGAGTGAAGTAAAAGGCCGCCATGCTGATCGAAGTCAAGGTTCCCCAGTTGTCCGAGTCGGTGGCCGAAGCCACTTTGCAGAAGTGGCACAAGAAGGCGGGCGAATTCGTCAAGCGCGACGAGAACCTGGTCGACATCGAGACCGACAAGGTGGTGCTGGAGACGCCGGCCCCCGAGTCGGGCGTGGTCGTGAAGATCGTCAAGGGTGACGGCGTCACGGTGGTGAGCAACGAGGTGATCGCCCAGATCGACACCGGAGCCGCAGCGGCGGTTCCCGCCACTGCGGCTAAAGGAGAGGCGAAGACGCAATCGAAGGCTGTCTCTCAACCGGCTGCAATAGCCATGCCAGCCGCTCAGAAGCTTGCGGCGGAAAAACAAGTCGACACGGCGGCGATTAGCGGCACCGGCCGCGGTGGCCGCGTCACCAAGGAAGACGTCATGCGCGCGGTCGCGGGGGGCGCGCAGCCCGTTGCCAGGCCTGCGGCGCCCCCGGTGGATCTCGGCGGGCCGGGCGAACGGGCCGAACAGCGTGTGCCGATGTCGCGGCTGCGCGCGCGCATCGCGGAGCGCCTGGTGCAGTCCCAGCACACGGCGGCGATGCTGACCACCTTCAACGAAGTCAACATGCAGCCGGTGATCGACCTGCGCAAGAAATACCAGGAACGGTTCGAGAAGGAGCACGGCGTGAAGCTCGGTTTCATGTCGTTCTTCGTGAAAGCGGTGGTGCACGCGCTGAGGAAGTATCCCGTCGTCAACGCCTCGATCGACGGCACCGACATCGTTTACCACGGCTATTACGACATCGGTATCGCCGTCGGCAGCCCGCGCGGGCTGGTGGTGCCGATCGTGCGCAACGCCGACCAGCTCTCGCTCGCCGAGATCGAAAAGAACATCGCCGAATTCGGCAAGCGCGCGCAGGACGGCAAGTTGACGATGGAGGAGCTGACTGGCGGCACGTTCTCGATTTCGAATGGGGGCGTGTTCGGCTCGATGCTGTCCACCCCGATCATCAATCCGCCGCAGAGCGCGATCCTCGGCGTGCACGCCACGCGCGAGCGGCCGGTGGCCGAGAACGGGCTGGTGGTGATCCGGCCAATCAATTACCTGGCGCTGTCGTACGACCACCGCATCATCGACGGCCGCGAGGCGGTGCTGACGCTGGTCGCGATCAAGGAAGCGCTCGAAGATCCGGCCCGGATTTTGCTGGACATCTGATGCTTTTTACCGCAGAGGCGCGGAGACGCGGAGGAATTCCGATTTGATTTCGTTCCGTTTTTCTTTGCGCCTCTGCGTCTCTGCGGTGAAATAGGTATCGGTTCATGGCTAAGACATTCGACGTCGTGGTCATCGGCGGCGGGCCGGGGGGTTACATCGCCGCGATCCGCGCGGCGCAACTGGGCCTGCAGGCCGCCTGCATCGACGAGTGGGCGACCCCCGACGGCAAACCGGCGCTGGGCGGCACCTGCACCAACGTCGGCTGCATCCCCTCCAAGGCGCTGCTCCAGTCGTCGGAAAACTACGATCACGCGGCCCACGCCTACGCCGAGCACGGCATACAGATCAAGGGCCTCGCCCTTGATCTGGCGCAGATGCTGAAGCGCAAGGACAAGGTCGTAAAGCAGAACAACGACGGTATCGTGTTCCTGTTGAAAAAAAACAAGGTGGCCTTTTTCCACGGCCGCGGCAGCTTTGCCGGCGGCAGCGCAGGCGCCTGGCAGGTCAAGGTGGCGGGCAAGGATGCGGAGACGATCACTGCCAAACACGTCATCGTGGCAACCGGGTCGAACCCGCGCCCGCTGCCGGGCACGCCATTCGACGACAAGCTGGTTCTCGACAATGCCGGCGCGCTGGCGCTGCCCGAGGTTCCCGGCAGGCTGGGCGTCATCGGCGCCGGCGTGATCGGCCTCGAAATGGGCAGCGTCTGGCGACGGCTTGGCGCGGAAGTCACGGTGCTGGAAATGCTGGAGAGCTTCCTGCCGGCGGCGGACGAGGCGGTGGCGAAGGAAGCCTGGAAGATATTTACCAAGGACCAGGGCCTCAATATCGTGCTGGGCGCGAATATCGCCAAAGTAACGCCTGGCAAGAAGGGCGTCACGGTCGAATACTCGGTCAAGGGCGGCGCCGCGCACAAACTCGAATGCGACCGGCTGATCGTCTCCATCGGGCGCGTGCCGAACACGGAAGGGCTGGCAGCGAAAGCGGTGGGCCTCAAGCTCGACCAGCGCGGCTTTGTCGAGGTGGACGCCGAGTGCCGCGCGAGCCTGTCCAACGTGTGGGCGATCGGCGACGTGGTGCGCGGCCCGATGCTGGCGCACAAGGCGGAGGAAGAAGGCGTGGCGGTGGCGGAGTGCATCGCCGGCCGCCACGGGCACGTGGATTTCAACACCGTTCCGTGGGTGATCTACACCGCGCCGGAGATCGCCTGGGTCGGCAAGACCGAGCAGCAGTTGAAAAGCGAAGGCGTTGAGTACAAGTCAGGCCAGTTTCCATTCATGGCCAACGGCCGCGCGCGCGCGCTGGGCGATACCCGCGGCTTCGTCAAGTTTCTCGCCGACGCCGCGACCGACCGCATCCTCGGCGTCCACATCATCGGGCCGATGGCGTCCGAGATGATCTCCGAGGCGGTGGTCGCGATGGAGTTCGGCGCGGCGGCCGAAGACATTGCCCTGATCTGCCATGCCCACCCGTCGCTGTCCGAAGCGATGAAGGAGGCTGCGCTCGCCGTTGGCAAGCGCAGCCTAAATTCCTAGATGGCTGAAAATGCCCTCGGGCCGACCGCAACCGTGCCTGCCTCAGGGGAGCCGGCCTCCGTCCTGGAGCTCTACCAGGAGGCTCTCAGGAAGCGGGGATTCGAGCCGGACCATTCGCAACATTCGGCCGTGCTGCGGTTGCAGCAGCTCTATGAGGAATGGAGCGACTACAAGCGCCAGCGCAGCACCGCGATCCGCCGCCTGGTCGTGCATCCGCCGCTGCCGCGCGGGGTCTACCTGTGGGGAGCGGTCGGGCGCGGCAAGACCTTTCTGATGGACAGTTTCTACCGCTGCCTGCCGCTGGTGCGCAGGCGGCGCGTGCACTTTCACCATTTCATGCGCGACGTGCACCGCGAGCTCGACGAGCTGAAGGGCACGGTGGATCCACTGGACGCGCTCGCCGGCCGCATCGCCAAGCGCTACCGGCTGATCTGTTTTGATGAGATCGCGTTGTCGGATGTGGCGGACGCGCTGATTCTCGGGCGGCTGCTGACGCGCACGCTGGACAAAGGCGTGGTCTACTGCATGACCTCGAACTATCACCCGGACGAGCTCTACAAAGGCGGCCTCAAGCGCGAGGACTTCCTGCCGGCGATTGATTTGATCAAGGCCCGGCTCGACGTGATCCAGGTGGATGGCGGCGTGGACTACCGCAAGCGCGCGCTGCAGCGGGTGAAGGTCTATCACGCCCCACTCGCGCCCGAAACCGACGGCGCGCTGATGCAGACGTTCAAGCAAATCGCCGAGGTCGAAGAGGAGCGCCACGCGCTCGACGTCGAAGGTCGCGTCATTCCCTATCGCCACCGCGCGGGCGGCGTGGTGTGGTTCGATTTCAAGGTGATCTGCGGTCGGGGCCGCTCGCAGAACGATTACATCGACCTCGCCAAGCGTTTCCATACGGTCGTCGTCTCGGGGGTGCCGCGCATGGGGCTCGACCGCGCCGACGAGGCGCGCCGCTTCACGCTGCTGGTTGACGTGTTCTACGACCAGCGCGTAAAACTCATCGTATCGGCGGAGGTCGCTCCCGATCAGCTGCTGTTGCGAGGAACGCGCAGCGGCGACGCGCAGCTGCAGGCGATGATCTTTCAGTTTAATCGCACCGCAAGCCGTCTTGCCGAGATGCAGACGCGGGAGTACCTGGAACAGCCACGGGGAGGGCGGGAGGAATGACGGATCAGTTCAAGGCGTTTCGCATTTTCAGCGAGAACGAGAAGGTTTCCGGCCGCGTGGTGGAGGCGAAGCTCGACGAGCTGTCGGCGGGCGAGGTCGTGTTCAAGACGGCGTTTTCGAGCGTCAACTACAAGGATGCGCTGGCGGCGACGGGCACCGGCAAGATCATTCGCTCGTTCCCGCGCATCGGAGGAATTGATGCGACGGGTACCGTGGAGTCGTCCTTCGACCCCCGGTTCACCCCGGGGGAAGAGGTCATCTGCACCAGTTACGAGTTCGGTGTCTCGCACGACGGCGGGTTTGCGGAATACTGCCGGGTTCCCGCGGACTGGGTGGTGCCATTGCCCAGCGGCTTGACGCTGCACGAAGCGGCAACGCTCGGCGTGGCCGGCTACACCGCCGGCCTGGCGGTGGAGCTGCTCGAGTTGAACGGCATGGCGCCCGCCAACGGCAAGGTGCTGGTGAATGGCGCCACCGGAGGCGTCGCAACGCTCGCCATCGACATGCTCGCGAAGCTCGGATATCACGTCGTCGCCATCACCGGCAAGGAGGCCGAGCACGATTTCCTGAAGAAGCTGGGCGCGCAGGAAGTCCTGTCGCGGCACAAACTGGAGATGGGCATGCGCCCGCTCGAGAAGTCCTTGTGGGCCGCGGCATTCGACTCGGTGGGCGGTGACCAGCTTGCCTGGCTTACCCGCACCCTGCAGGAGGGGGGGGTCATCGCGAGCTTCGGCAACGCCGGCGGCATCGAATTCAAGACCACCGTGCTGCCGTTTATCCTGCGCGGCGTGCGGTTGATCGGCGTGAATTCGGGAGACACGCCGATGCTGCTGCGGCGCAAGATCTGGGGCCGGCTCGCGGGCGAATTGAAGCCCCGGCACCTGCAGGATATAGCCAGCACCATCACGCTGGACGATCTGCCCGCTTACTTTGAGCGCATGCTGAAGGGGCAGATAAGAGGCAGGGCGGTAGTCAAGCTTTCATAAAGCGTGATGTGATGCTGCGTGACATGATAATTCGTGACATGGTGATTCGTGACATGGTGATTCGTGACGTGGTGATGCGTGACGTGGTACTGCGTGATATGGTGATGCGTGAAGGGCGGTCAGGGACCTAGAGCAGGCAATTCATCAGCCACGCCCTATCACGTCACGCCTCATCACGTCACGCTCTATCACGTCACGCATCACCACGTCACGCCTTTAGGGGTGAAAAAATGGGAGCCTATAAAGAGTTCCACCGGCGCTCGATAGAGACGCGCGAAGCGTTCTGGGCCGAGCAGTCGCGGCTCATCCACTGGCATCAGCCGTTCGGGAGAGTCCTCGACTACAGCCGGCCGCCGTTCGCAAAGTGGTTCGTCGGCGGGCTCACCAACTTGTGCCACAACGCGGTGGACCGCCATCTTGCGGCGCGCGGTGCCCAGCAGGCGCTCATCTACATCTCCACCGAGACCGGGCAGGAGCAGAGCTACACCTTCCGCGAGCTGCACGCCGAGGTCAACCGCTGCGCCGGCATGATCCGCTCGCTCGGCGTGGGCCGGGGCGACCGGGTGCTGATCTACATGCCGATGATCCCGGAAGCGGTGTTCGCGATGCTCGCCTGCGCGCGGCTGGGCGCGATCCATTCGGTGGTGTTCGGCGGCTTCGCCTCGCACAGCCTGGCTGCGCGCATCGACGACGCGCGCCCGAAGTTGATGATCACCGCCGACGGAGGATTGCGCGCCGGGCGCGCAATCCTGTATCAGGTCATGTTCAATGAAGCAATTCGCCTCTCGAAAGCACCGCCGGAGAAAGTGATCGTGGTCAATCGCGGGCTCGACCAGGACCTCAAGCTGGCGCCGGGGCGCGATCTTGACTACGCGGCGTTGCGCGCGAAGCACCTCGACGACCAGGTCCCGGTGACCTGGCTTGAGTCGAGCGAGCCGTCCTACATCCTGTACACCTCGGGCACCACCGGCCAGCCCAAGGGCGTGCAGCGCGATACCGGTGGCTATGC
>CAZCGD010000557.1:0-1762 GCA_964498105.1 uncultured Streptomycetaceae bacterium | reverse complement strand
GACAGCGGGTAGCTGTGCCGGTACGGGTCGTGCGAGCGCTCGACCACGCCGAACTCAGGCGCGTGGCGCTCCCACGACACCGCGTGGCGGCCCGACCAGTTGCCGTAGGGGCAGGCGCCGATGTCGAGCGCCATCTTCAGGCCCTCGCCCAGGTTGTGGCGCGTGCCGCGCACCTTGGCAAGCTCCCACCCCGGCCCGAGGTAGCGCGTGCGCCACTCGGGGTTCGCCTCGAAGCCGCCGCAAGCAAGCACCACTGCGCGCGCGTGGAACTCGACCGGCTTGCCCTGGCGCTTGGCGCGCACGCCCAGCACGCGCTCGCCGTCGTAGAGAAGCGAGATCGCGCGGGTTTCGTAGAAAATCTCGATGCCCTTCTTCACCGCGGTTTTGGTCAGGTCCTCCACCAGCCCCGCCCCGCCCCCGTTCACGGTGATCGGGAAACGACCGAAGAACTTGCGCTTGCCGTTGACGATGGCCGACTGGGAGCCGTAGTTCGGCACGAAGCTGGCGCCCTGGGTGCGCAGCCACACCATGCCTTCCAGGCTCTTCGTGATGAGGGCTTCGCTCAAGTCGGGATCGGTGCGGAAGCTGGTGACGCGGTAGAGGTCGTCGTAAAACTCCTCGACCGTGTTGCTGTCCCAGTCGGTGTTTTTAGCCTCATCCTCCGGGATGTCGGTGATTCTCTGCAGATCCTCGACCGAGCTGTAGGCGAAGCGCATGACCCCGCCCGCAAAGCGGCTGTTGCCGCCTGACTCCTCCACCGTCGCGGCTTCCAGCATCGCCACGCTCGCACCCTTGTCCCTTGCCGACAGCGCCGCGCACAACGCCGCGTTGCCCTTGCCCACCACCAGTACGTCGAACTGTTGCACGTTGTTCACCCTCGTTTCTCCATTCAGTTGCCGGATTCAGTTGCTGAACCCGGCGCTCTTGATCAACTTGCCCATCCGCGCCATCTCGGACCGGATGAACTCGGCGAACTCCTCGGGCGTCGTGGCGGTGGGCTCGACCCCCGAATTGAACAGCTTCTCCGGGTCCATCGTTGTCATGACCTGGTTGATCTCGCGGTTCAGCCGGTTGATGATCGCCGTGGGCGTCCTGCCCGGCGCGAAAAAGCCGATGACCGACTCCGACGCGTAACCGGGAATGAACTCCGCCACGGTGGGCAGGTCGGGTGCGAGCCGCGAACGCCTGGGTGTCGTCACCGCGAGCGGCCGTACCTTGCCCTGCTTGAGGTGCGGCGCGATCGAGCCCAGCCCCGGGAACATCAGGTGCACTTCGCCGCTCAGCAGCCCGATCATCGCCGGCCCGGTGCCCTTGTAATTGATGCGGACAATCCTGACGTCCGCCATGTACTTGAACAATTCCGCCGCAAGGTGAGGCGTGGCGCCCGCCCCGCCCGCGCCGTAGTTGAGATCGCCCGGTCGCGCCTTCGCCAATGCGATCAGTTCCTTGACGGAATTCACCGGCACCGACGGGTGAACGGTTACGACGTTCGGCGAACTCATCGACAGCGTGATCGGCGCGAGGTCCTTCAGCGGGTCCCAGCTTACCTTCGTCAGATACGGCTGGAGCCAAGCGATCGAACCGTAGAACAGCAGCGTATAACCGTCGGCCGGCGCGTCCCTGGCCACGTATTCCACCCCGATGCTGCCGCGATTTTCCACGATCACCTGCTGCCCCAGTCTGGGCGAGAGCCCCTGCGCGACCTGGCGCGCGCCCCAGTCGTTGTTGCTGCCGGGCGCCGCGGTGACGATGCGCACGACCT
>CAZCGD010000556.1:0-3206 GCA_964498105.1 uncultured Streptomycetaceae bacterium | reverse complement strand
CACGCCGGCCAAGGTCGTATATTCCACAATTGATGTGCCCGCGATCGTGGTTGCTTTTGACCGCTTCGTGGCCGTCGTGAATTCCGCACCGCCAGTCGTATCGTGGCTGGCGCGGATCGAGCCTCCTCCTCTCACCATCCTCCACTGCTGCCTGCGTAACTAGATCCTCCGCGTTGCATCGCGGCGGCCATTGTGGCCGTCCGTCGTGGCATCCACATGCGGAGGATTTATGCGTTTCATTTTCAGTCTGTTGCTGTCGCTCGTAGCCGCCTCGCTCGCTGGCGCGGCCGAGTCCGCGCTCACGCTTGCCGAAGCACAACGCCTGGCGGCCGAGCGCTCGCGCCAGCTCGTCGCCCAGGATTCCGCCGTGCTCGCCTCGCGCGAAATGGCAGCCGCGGCCGGCCGGCTGCCCGATCCCGCGCTCAAGGTCGGTATCGACAACCTGCCGGTAACCGGGCCGGATGCGTACAGCCTGACGCGCGATTTCATGACGATGCGCCAGATCGGCCTGATGCAGGAGTTCACGCGCGATGAGAAACGCCAGCTTCGTGCCGAGCGTTTCGAACGCGAAGCGGAACGCGCCGTGGCGGAAAAGTCCGCGATGCTGGCCACGATCCAGCGCGACACCGCGCTCGCCTGGCTCGACCGCTACTACGCGGAGGCGATGGCGGCGGCGATCGCGGAACAGGCCCGGGAAACCGGGCTCGAAGTCGAGGCGGCGGAGAACGCCTATCGCGCCGGCCGGGGCAGCCAGGTGGAAGTCCTCGCCGCACGCTCGGCCAGGGCCAGCCTCGACGATCGCGCCAGCGAAATCGGCCGCCGCGTCCGCGCCGCCAAAACGATGCTGGCGCGCTGGACAGGCACGGCCGCCGAGTCCCCCCTGGCCGGCAAACCCGACATCGAGGCAGTCCGGCTCGACGCACACGCTCTGGACACGCAACTCGCGCATCACCCGCAAATCACCACGCTCGCCAGCCAGGCGGGAATCGCCGCAACCGAAGCCAGGCTGGCGCAGGCGAACAAGAAAACGGACTGGAGCCTGGAGATGACCTACAGCCAGCGCGGCTCGGCTTACTCCAACATGGTGTCGGTCAACGTGGCGATCCCGCTGCAGTGGGACCAGAAGAACCGCCAGGATCGAGAACTCGCGGCGAAGCTCGCGCTGGCCGATCAGGCGGAAGCCCAGCGGGAAGAAGCTTTGCGCGCTCATATCAGCGAAGTGCGGGCGCAGATCCAGGATTGGGAAAACGGCCGCGAGCGCCGCGCGCGCTACGAGCGGGAACTGTTGCCGCTCGCCAGGGAGCGGACGCAGGCAGCGCTGGGAGCGTACCGCGGCGGCAAGGCGAGCCTGGCGGAGGTGCTGTCGGCCCGGCGTAACGAGATCGAGGTGCGCATGCAGGCGCTCCAGCTGGAAATGGAGACCGCGCGGCTCTGGGCGCAGATCAATTTCATGATCCCCGACGAAGCTGCTGCGCGGAATGCGAATACCAATACGAATTTTCCTGCGAATCTGGCGAGGGAATCCAGATGAACACCAAGCCTTTCATCCTGGCACTTGTTGCCGTTGGCCTGGTCGCCGCGGGCGGCTATGGCGCCTATTGGATCGGCATGAACCGCGGCATGCAGATGGCGGCGCCGTCAGAAAGCGGCACGCCGAGTACCGGCAACGTCGATGCGACCGCCGGCAAGAGAGTGCTCTACTGGCACGACCCGATGGTGCCAGGCCAGAAGTTCGATCAGCCGGGCAAGTCACCGTTCATGGACATGCAACTGGTTCCGGTGTACGCCGGAGAGGGTGCGGACGAGGGCAAAGTCACGATCAGCCCGCGCGTGCAGCAGAACCTGGGCGTGCGCGTCGCCGAAGTGACCAGGGGCGTGCTGGCCCCGAAGGTCGAGGCAGTCGGCAGCGTGGCGTACAACGACCGCAGCGCAATCGTCGTGCAGGCGCGCAGCAACGGCTACGTCGAAAAACTCCACGTCCGCGCGCCGCTCGACCCGGTGAAGAAGGACCAGCCGCTGGCCGAGCTGTACGTGCCCGACTGGGTCGCCGCGCAGGAGGAGTATCTTTCGGTGAAGCGCATGTCGGGCGCCGGATTGGAAGCCCTGCTCGACGGCGCGCGCCAGCGCATGCGGCTCGCCGGCATGACCGACGATCAGATCCGGCTGGTGGCGTCGAGCGGCACGGTGCATGCGCGCCTGACCGTGACTTCGCCCGCGGACGGCATCGTGGCAGAACTCGGAACGCGCGAAGGCATGACGGTCACGTCCGGCGCGCTGCTCTACCGCATCAACGGGCTGGATCCCGTCTGGGTCAACGCGGAAGTGCCGGAAAGCCAGGTGAGCCTGGTCCGCCCGGGCAATCCCGTCGAAGCCCGCGCACCCGCGCTGCCCGGCACCGTGTTCAAGGGCCGCGTCAGCACCCTGCTCCCCGAAGTCAATGCCGCGACTCGCACGCTTAAAGCCCGCGTCGAGCTGGCCAATCCCGGCAACCGGCTGGTGCCCGGCATGTTTGCGACCATCAACTTCACACCCGCCGCGCGCCGGGAGGCCCTGCTGGTGCCCACCGAGGCGGTGATTCAGACCGGCAAACGCAGCGTCGTCATCGTCGCCGAGGAGGACGGCAAGTTCGCGCCGGTGGATGTCGAAACCGGCATCGAAGCCGAGGGCCGGACCGAGATTCGCAAGGGACTCGCAGCCGGCCAGAAAGTCGTCGTCTCCGGACAGTTTCTGATCGATTCCGAGTCCAGCCTGAAAGCCGCGACAACGCGCATGGGCGACGCGCCGGCGGGGAGCAAGCCATGATCGCCAGGCTCATCCGCTGGTCGATCGCGAACCGTTTTCTGGTATTGCTGGCGACGCTGATGATTAGCGCGTGGGGGGTGTATTCGGTGCAGAGGACACCGCTCGACGCGCTGCCCGACCTCTCCGACGTGCAGGTCATCATCCGCACGACCTATCCGGGTCAGGCGCCGAGCATCGTCGAGAACCAGGTCACTTACCCACTGACGACGACCATGCTCTCGGTGCCGGGGGCCAGGACGGTACGCGGCTACTCGTTCTTCGGCGACTCGTTCGTCTACGTGCTGTTCGAGGACGGCACGGATCTTTACTGGGCGCGCTCGCGCGTGCTCGAGTACCTGTCCCAGGCAGCGTCGCGCCTGCCGCAGGGCGTCAAGCCGGCGCTCGGGCCCGATGCGACCGGCGTC
>CAZCGD010000555.1:0-10443 GCA_964498105.1 uncultured Streptomycetaceae bacterium | reverse complement strand
CCTTGTAAGGGCTGTCAACCGTTCCTACAATACCCGTAGTGGCGTGCCCCGCCGGGCTCGTCCAACTAGACGCAGGACCGACACGGCATGCACCTCGCACTCAAGCTCGCATCTTCAGCGTGTCGGTCAGCTAAACGTTAGGCGTGTAGGAGCTTCTGTGAATATAAAGGCCACCAAGCTTCAAGACGCGGTCCTTCTCATCCTATTGGCTGGCCCCGTGGTTGGCCTCTTGCTAGGGGGTATTTACTCTTGGCCAGCCATTCAACTCACCAAAGGCCGTGAGCCATGGCTCACACTGTTACTGGCCGCTGGCCTTGCCATTACGGTTTTCGGCATTGGGCAAGCCTCCGATGCCTCGCTCTTTCTCGTCGGCGGTGTCTGGGTGCTTGCCGTTTTCCTGCTTCTCGTCGTGCGTCGTGTGCAAGGCGCACTGGACCACAATCTTGAGCGGTTCGGAATGGTTCACGCCCTCGCCTTGTTTGCCAGCCTCGCCATCATGTACTTCACTATTCGCCATGCTGCACCGACACACGCCTAACCTCTGCGTGAACCGGAGCGCCCAACAGCGGGCCCGCTGTTGGGTACCCTTCTCGCTTCGCTCGTCGGCGCCCGGTTACGCAGGACGTCATGCCGCAGGATAGTTTGGCCTTGACATGTCTTATATGGTATAGGCACAATACGGCATGTGGCGCATCGAGGAGCGCCGCCGGGTCGATAAGCAGCTCTCGGCGGCGCCCCGGGAGATCTTGAAACGGTATGAGAAGTGGAAGGATATCGCCATGCTTTCCGGACCGCCGGGCCTTCGTCTGATCGGGGGGTTCAACGACGAGGCATTGTCCGGGAAGTGGAATGGCTATCGGTCCTCACGACTCGGGTTGCAGTACCGAGTTTTTTACTGCACGGTACCTGGCGAGCAACTTTTCCAGGTGGTCTCGATCACCGCTCATGACTATCGGAGGCCGTAAATGAAGCAATTCCGTCCCGCGAAGAAGCGCGTCACCGTCTCGTCCGGAGAATCGGTACGCATCATTCGCGAGTTGCAGAGCCTTAGCCAGAATCAACTCGCACAGCGCACGGGCATTCCGCAGGCCACTCTTTCGGCGATCGAGAACGACCGCGTCCGCCTTGGCGTGGAGCGCGCAAAGGTGCTCGCGCGAGCCCTCAAGTGCCATCCCGCAGTACTGGTCTTTCCGGGATGGGAAGATCACCTTCAAACTGCGGCATAACCCGCTGCTGCAGCCGACGCCTGAAGCGCGCGGCTGAGCGCGACGTTAAGCTGTTCGTTCTTGATTCTCTCGGCGTCCCTTCGACAAGCTCAGGACAAGGCTTGGCGGTTCAATTTGAGGGATGAGGGATGAGGACTGCCCCACGCGTTCAACGGCGAGCTATCGTCCGTTCGAACGCGAGCGGCCTCTGGATCGCTGACGGCAAGTATCAATCGAGACGAACGACAACCTTCCCGATCTGGGCGCCGGAATCGACGTATGCCTTCGCCGCCGGCAGCTGATCGAACGGAAACACACGGTCGATGACAGGCACGATGCGCCCATCGGCTATTGCAGGCATGACGTCGCGGTTGAAACCGCGGGTGGCCTCAGCCCGCATCGCCGGCGTCAGCGGCGCGTTCGATATCCCGAAGATCTCGTGCCGCTTGCCGTGCGTGGCCTCGAGATCGAGGGGGGTCGTCATGACGCCGTCGACGTAGCCCACGACCGCCAGGCGCCCGAATTTCCCAAGCGATTTCTGGCACGCGCTGAAAACCGTGCCGCCGACGAGATTCACGGCGAGATCGGCGCCCTTGCCACCGGTCGCCTCCAGCACCCGGTCGCTGAAATCTTCTCCGCGCGCGCAGATTGCCGTATGCAGGCCGAGCGCCCGCAGTTTCTCCAGCTTCCCCGGCGAACCGGAAACGCCGATCACCTTCGCGCCGAGGACGTTGCCCAGTTGGATCGCCGCGACGCCGACCCCCGATGACGCGCCCACGACGAGCAGCCATTCGCCCGCTTTGAGCCGCCCGAACTGAATCAACGCCTCCCAGGCGGTTACATAGGAAATAGGGATCGCCGCCGCTTGCTCCCATGAGAGATGCTCCGGTACCGGCGTTGCGAGCGCGGGATCGACCAGCACGTACTCGGCGAAACAGCCGCGCGCCCTCGCCATCACGCGAGCGCCGTGCCTGAACTCCTTCACCCCTTCGCCAACCGCGTGCACTTCGCCGGCCGCGTCGACGCCGGCGGGTCTGCCCCCGACCGCGCGATGAAAGGCGATGGTGCCGAGCAGATCGCCCCGATTGAGCGAAGCCGCGCGCACGCGCACCAGCATCTGTCCCGGCGCCGGCGCCGGAATCGGAAGCTCGCGCAACTCCAGGACGGCGTTGCCATTCTCATGCCTGATCCAATAAGATTTCATGAGCTGCAGTCCGCAACGGTGATCTTGCCTGTATTATTCACGAAAGCACCTTCCATTGCCTGGTCTTCGCGGAACCTCATGCTGAAAGAATTCTTCGTCGCGGCGTGTACGTGCGCGCTGTCCAGCATCGCCTGCGCGGCCAGTGCCCAGCCCAGCGCCGATTACCCGAAGCGTCCGGTGCGCTTCATCGTCGCGCAGACCCCGGGCGGCAACGCCGATTTCGTCGGGCGCATCATCGCGGAAGCGCTGGGCAAGCGCCTGGGCCAGCAGTTCGTAGTGGACAACCGCGCCGGCGCGAGCGGCATCATCGCAGCCGAAATCACGGTGAAAGCGCCGCCCGACGGCTATACGCTCCTGCTGGTCACCACCAGCTTCGGCGTCAACCCGGGGATTTACAAGAAACTCCCCTACGACTCGCTGAGCGATCTCGCCCCGATCACCCATATCGCTTACTCGCCGCAGGTCCTCGTCGTGAATCCGTCGCTGCCGGTTCAATCGGTCAAGGACCTGATCGCGCTCGCTCGCGCGAAGCCCACCGAACTCAACTACGGCGTTTCCAGCATTGCCGGCGCCACCCAGCTCGCGGCCGAGCTGTTCAATCTCATGGCCAAGGTCCGGATGACGCAGATACCGTACAAGGGAGCGCCCGCGATGCTGATAGATCTCATCGGCGGCCGCATCCAGCTCTCCTTCGCGACGATGCCTTCGGCCATGGGATTCGTGCGTTCCGGAAAGCTGCGCGCAATTGCCGTAACGGGCTCCAAACGTTCCGCGCTCGTGCCCGAAGTTCCGACCGTCGCCGAAAACGGGCTGCCCGGATATGAAATGGTGGCGTGGCAGGGGCTGCTGGCACCGAAGGCAACGCCGGCAGCGCTGATCCAACTGCTCAACCGCGAAACCGTGACCATTGTCCAGCAACCCGAGGTCAGGAAGCAGCTGGCCGCGGAAGGTGGCGAGGCGATCGGCAACACGCCCGAAGAGTTTGCACGATGGCTGAGGGCCGAAATTGCCAAATGGACGAAGGTGGTCAAGGAAGCAAACATCCGGGCTGAATGACCCATGTTACGAAAAGGTATCAAGAATCTTTATTGGCTCTGTATTCTCTGTGGCAGTTTTTTTGAAGTTATCGGCGTGTATCGGCGTTCATCGGCGGCTAAATATTTTTTTGAATTTCCTGGCGGTTGAATGGAAAAGTTACTGGAAACGATCGAAGTAGAAACCGGCAAGAACCCCACCGCCGCGGTGATCTGGATGCACGGACTCGGCGCGGACGGCAACGATTTCGTGCCGGTCGTCAGCGAACTCGATTTGAACGGCGCGCCCGCCACCCGCTTCGTTTTCCCGCATGCGCCGAAGCGGCCGGTCACCATCAACAACGGCTTCGTCATGCGCGCCTGGTACGACATTTCCTTCGGCGATCTCGAAGGCAATGCGCGCCGCGCCGACGAGCGGGGCGTGCGCGAATCGCAAGTGCAGATCGGCGCGCTGATCGAGCGCGAGCTGAAACGTGGCGTGGCGGCGGGAAAAATCGTGCTCGCCGGCTTTTCGCAAGGCGGAGCCATGGCGCTGCAAACCGGCCTGAGATACCCGGAAAAGCTGGCCGGGGTGATGGCGCTCTCGACCTACCTGCCGCTCGCCGACAGCCTGGTGCTGGAGGCGGCCGCGGTGAACAAGGCAACTTCGATCTTCATGGCGCACGGCACGTTCGACCCGGTGGTGCCGCTCGTGATGGGCGCCGGCTCCATGACCTTCATGACCGGCCTAGGCTACCGGGTCGAATGGAAGCAGTACCCGATGCAGCACTCGGTCTGCGCCGAGGAAATCGAAGACGTCGGGGCGTGGCTGCGGCGCGTCTTGCCCTAGCAAGACGCCGTGAGGAGTCAGGAGTGAGGCGTTAGGCGGATCTTGCCCCTCACGCCTTCCGCCTTCCGCCTTCTACCTTGACCCCTCATCCCTCAGCCCTCAATGCCGCCGCCCTGCCGCGCGCGGGATCCAGACCGGCAAGAATTACCAGGCCGACGACAAAAAAGAGTCCCGTGACCAGGATGGCCAGCCGGTGATTGCCCTGTGTCACCCAGGTGACAGCCCCATAAGTAAGGGGGCCGAGTATGGAGGAGAACTTGACCGCGAGCCCCCACAACCCGAAGAACTCCGCCGTGCGCGCCGGGGGGCTCAGGTAGCCGACCAGCGCGCGGCCCGCCGATTGGCTTGCGCCGAGGCACAAGCCGACAAGATTGGCGACGACCCAGAACAGCGCCGCGCCCTCGGCCATCCACGCCAGCACCACGGCGAGCAGCCAGCCGCACAGCGTCAGCGCCAGCGTGCGCACGTGGCCGAGCCGGTCCTGCAGGTGGCCGAAAGCGAAAGCGCCCGCCGCGGCGGTAACATTCACCACCAGGATCAGGACTATCGTGTCGCGTGTGGTGAAGCCCATCGCTTCCTGCGCGTAGATCGCGGCGAGCGCGACTACAGTCTGGATTCCCGCCTGGTAAAAAACGAGGGCAACCAGGAATCGCCACAGGTCGGCGTAGCGCCGCGCCTGGCGGAGCGTCTGCGCCACGCGCGCGAAAGCACCGCGCAGGATGTCCGCGGCGCCGGCGACGGGCACCGCCCGCTCGCGCAGGAACAGGAACGTCGGCAGGCTGGCGAGCGCGAAAATCCCGGCTGTGATCAGCATGGTGACCGGAATGAACTCCGAGGCGAGCGCGCCCTGCGCCTGGGCGTGGCTGACGTAGGCGAGGCACGCGCCCAGCGCGACGAGGCCGCCGAGATAGCCGAGGCTCCAGCCCCAGCCCGACACCTTGCCCAGCGCTTCGCCCTGCGCTAACTCCGGCAGGAACGCCGCGATCAGGTTCTCCCCGGTGCCAAAAAAGAAATTGGACAGCACGACGAGGGTCATGCCGAGCACGACATCGCCGCGCCCGACGAGCGCGAGCCCTGCCGTGAACAGGACGCAGCCGATCGTGGTGAGGAGCAGCAGGCGCTTCTTGGCCCCATGCGCATCGGCATAAGCGCCGATCAGCGGGGCGGTCACCACGATCAGCGCATAGGAAACCGCAAGCGCGGCGGTCCAGGCAAAGGTCGCCCACGGCGCATTGCCCGCGACCACGGCGACGAAGTAGGCGTTGAAGACCGCGGTGATGACGACGGTGGTGTAGCCGGAGTTGGCGAAGTCGTACATCGCCCAGGAAAAAACCTCGCGCCGGCTGACGCCTGGCGCGAGCGACGCTGCGGGCCTATCGGCCATTAAAGATAAAAAGCTTTGACACTAAGGACACGAAGGACACTAATAGGACAAGCAGGAACTGACTTCAGATAGTAGTTCACCCTTTGTGTCCTTTGTGTCGAGGCTGTTAACTTTGCGGATTCTTCCTCCGGCTATTTCAACAGGCCCATGTGCTTGGCAATCTCCATGTACTCCTTGCCGCGCGCCTTCATGAAGGCATCGTTCTTGTCGTAGGGAATGTTCACCACCTCGAAGCCGCCGTCCGCCATCCATTTGAGGATCTGCGGGTCCCGGTTCAGTTCGGCCATCAGGTCGGAAGCCCGCTTGCGCGCCTCGAGCGGCGAGGACTTGGGCATCGCCACGCCGCGATAGGCGCCGTCCACCCACTTGTACCCCAACTCCTTGAAGGTGGGCACATCGGGAAAAGCAGGGTGACGCTTTTCGAGCGCGACCGCGAGCATGCGGATCCGGGTTTTCTGCTGCAGCGCCAGCGGGACGTACGACATGCCGCCCGTGACGTGCTTGCCGAGCACTGCCGTGACGAGCTCACCGGTGCCCTTGAACGGCACGTAAGTGCTCTTTACGCCCGTGTAGAGGTTGAACTTCTCGTGCGCGAGATGGTTGGCCGAGAACGTCGCCGAGCCGCCGAAACTCAATGTCCCCGGCTTCGCTTTGTCCGCCTTCACCAGGTCGCCGAACGTCTTGTACGGACTGTCGGCGGCCACGAGGATCGCGTCCGCCGTGTAGTGGAACCAGTACACCGGCGTGATATCCGCGGTCTTGTACTGGACCTGGCCCTCCAGCGGCTGCAGCACGATGTGCGGCAGGTTGCAGCCCATGATGGTGTAGCCGTCGGCCGACATGCCGTTCAGCATCGACCAGGCAAGGCCGCCGCCAGCGCCCGGCTTGTTGACGACGACCATCTCGTGCTTGTACTTGGTGCGGAATATCGTCTGCTGCCAGCGCGCCATCACGTCGGACTCCCCGCCGGGCACGAACGGGATGATGTACTGGATGTTCTTCTCGGGGTAAACCCCCGCTGCGGGCATGGCTGCCGCAAGCACCATCAGCGTCAACAGCAAACGGGCAGTTTTCATACGCACTCCCCTTCCATCGGTTCTGGTTCTGCGCAAGCCATCATAGCCCAACCAGTGAATGGCGTGAATCGTGAGTCGACTACCCCGTCACTCGTCACTCGTCACTCGTCACTCGTCACTCGTCACTCGTCACTCGTCACTCGTCACTCGTCACTCGTCAGTGATTTCAGATCACGCCGCGGCGCTTGAGTTCCCGCAGCTGATCGGCGCTATACCCGAGCCCGGACAACACTTCGTTAGTGTGCGCTCCCAGCTCCGGCCCGACCCACTTCGTGTCGCCGGGCGTCTCCGACAGTTTCGGCACGATGCCGGGTAGCTTCACGGACTTTCCGTCCTTCAGGCGATGCTCGCGGATCATCTCGCGCGCGGCGTAGTGCGCGTCCTTCGCGATGTCCGCGATGTCGTAGATTTTTCCGCTCGGCACGTCGGCCTTCTCCAGCAAGTCGAGCACGTGCGCGAGGTCGTGCGCGGCGACCCAATCGCCGATCACCTTCTCGATCTCCTCGGTGCGCTCGACGCGGCCGTCATTGTGCGCGAGCGCAGGATCATTCGCGAGGTCCGGCCGGCCGATTGCGTTCATCATGCGTTTGAAGATGGAATCGGCGTTGGCGCCAATTACGACATACTTGTTGTCGCGGGTGACATAGGTATTGGAGGGCACGATGCCGGGCAGCGACGCGCCGCTTCTCTCGCGCACGAAGCCGAACATGTCGTACTCGGGCAGCACGCTTTCCATCATGTTGAATACCGCCTCGTAGAGCGCGACGTCCACGACCTGGCCGCGCCCGCCGTTGACGTTGCGGTGGTGCAGGGCCATCAGCGCGCCGATCACCCCGTGCAGCGCGGCAATCGAATCCCCGATTGAGACGCCGACCCGAACCGGCGGCCGGTCGGGATATCCGGTGACGTAGCGCAGCCCTCCCATGGATTCCCCGATGGCGCCAAAGCCGGCGCGATCGCGATACGGACCGGTCTGCCCGAAGCCGGACAGCCGCACCATGATGAGACCGGGGTTCAGCTTCGAGAGCTGTTCCCACCCCAGGCCCCACTTTTCCAACGCGCCGGGCCGGAAGTTCTCGACCACGATGTCCGCGCTCTCTGCGAGCTTGCGCACGATCTCCTGCGCCTCCGGCTGCTTGAGGTCGAGCGTCACCGATTTCTTGTTGCGCGCCTGCGCGTACCACCAGAGCGAGGTGCCCTCGTGCAGCTTGCGCCATTTCCTCAGGGGGTCGCCGCTCCCGGGCGGCTCGATCTTGATCACTTCCGCGCCGAACTCGGCGAGCATACGCGCGCAGAACGGCCCGGCGATCAGCGTGCCGAGCTCGATCACCTTGATGCCCTGCAGGGGAAGAGGCCTCGCTTCACTCATAAATTTCAGAAAATTGAGCTGTCGGGGCCGGGCGACAGAAAAATGCGCGCATGTTCAGACAGATGTCCGTGCCACATTATTGTTGCGTCTCTGACTGGCGACAGTTCAGCCCCGCCCATGGCGCCGGTGTCTCCGACAACCTGTTGAACCACATAATTAATTAAATCTGGCACGCGCTATGCTAATAACAGGTGATCAGGACTACTGCCGGCACATTACATCCGGCGTGGTTCTAACCCTCCCCTGTTTCCCCCGGCGCATGCCGGGGTTTTTTTGTACCCCAATTTTGAGTTTTGAATTTTGAGTTTTGAATTTTGAGTGTTGAATGAAATTCCGGATTCAACTCAACATTCAACATTCAAAATTGTACTCATCGCGGGTCGATCGGCGTCTTCGGCTTCACATCCAGCAGCGTTTCCAAGTACGACGCCATGGCAATGAGCCGCGCCTCGCTCCGCGGCGGGCCGACGAGCTGCAGCCCAACGGGCAGGCCGCCCGCCGTGAAGCCGCCGGGCAGCGACACCACCGGGCACGCCGTGACGGTGATGGCGCAGGTCAGGATGAGATAGCCCATGTAGCCGTCGAAGGCGACGCCGTCCACCGTCGTGGGGTAGCGCAGGTTGACGTCGAACGGCGGGCAGGTGATCGCCGGGCACAGCAGCGCGTCGTAGTGATTGAACCAGTTGGCGGTGCGCCGGATGATCTCGCCCTGCGCGACCTCGGCGGCGACGATTTCCTCCGGCTTCAGGCCGAGCCCGAACTCGGTGTTGCTGATGATCTCCGGCTTGTAGAGATGCCGGTATTTCCTGAGCAACTCGGCGTGGCGCGCGATGAACACCGACCCGCGCAGCGTGAGAAAGGTCTTCTCCGCGTCCGCCAAATCGGGGTGCGTCTCGTCCACGGCAACGCCGTCGCGCGCGAGCGCTGCCGCCGCCGCTTTGCACACCGCGCGCACTTCCCGGTCCACCGCGCGCGCGATCCCAAGATCGGTGCTGAAGGCGACCCGCGCCGGCTTCCAGGGCTGCGCCGCAGCCCCCGAAAAGCTCGGGTGCGGCCCGACCTGCGACAGCGGATCGAGGGGATGCCAGCCCGCTTCGATGTCGAACATGAGGGCCATGTCCGCGACGTTGCGCGCCATCGGCCCCTCGACCGACAGCGCGCTGAACGGCTGCTTCGACGTGCGCGCCACCATGCCGGGGCTCGGGCGCAGCCCGGTAGTCGAGCAAAAGCTCGACGGCGTGCGGATGCTGCCGCCAAAGTCCCCGCCGGTCGCCAGCCACACCTGCCCCGACGCGAGCGCCGCCGCCGAACCGCCGGAGGAGCCGCTCGCGCTCTTGCGCAAGTCCCAGGGATTGAGCGTCGCGCCGAACACGTCGTTGAAAGTGTTGCCGCCGGCGGCGAACTCGGGCAGGTTGGATTTTCCGATCACGACCGCGCCGCTCGCCTCCAGCCGCTGCACCACCACGTCGGACGCGGGCGCGATGCGGTCGGCGTAGATGCGCGAACCCGAGGTGCAGCGCACCCCCGCGACGTCGGTGCCGTCCTTGACCGCGATCGGCAGGCCATGCAGGTAATGCGCCGGCGGATCCGCGCGCCGTTCGCCCATGATGCGCCGCGCGTGATCCCGCGCGCGGTCGTAGCACAGGGTCACGAGCGCATTGATCTTCGGGTTGGTCGCGTCGATGCGCGCCGCCGCGGCGTCGATCAGCTCGAGCGGCGATACTTCGCGGCGCTTCAGCAGGCGCACCGCTTCCACCGCGGAAAGTCGCCACAGCTCGCTCATCTTCCCTCCTTCCGGGAGCACGCATGGTAGGGAGAAACCGAACGGCGCGTCAACGCCACGCCGCGCGCGGATCGTGATAGGCTTTTCGCCATATGAAGATCTCTGAAACCACACTCACTCGCACTGGCGGGCAGATACTGGTGGACGCGCTCAAGGTCCATGGCGTGGATCTGGCGTTCGGCGTGCCGGGCGAGAGCTACCTGGAAGCGCTCGACGCGCTCTACGACGCCCGCGACCAGATCCGCTACATCATCTGCCGCCAGGACGGCAGCGCCGCCTACATGGCGGAAGCCTACGGGAAATTGACCGGCCGGCCCGGCATCTGCTTCGTGACGCGCGGCCCCGGCGCGACCAACGCCTCGATCGGCGTGCACGCCGCGCACCAGGACTCGACCCCGATGATCCTCTTCATCGGGCAGGTCGGGAACGACTTCGTCGAGCGCGAGGCGTTCCAGGAGATCGACTACCGCCGCATGTACGGGCCCTTCACGAAGTGGGTCGCGCAGATCGACCGCGCCGAGCGCGTGCCGGAATACGTGAGCCGCGCGTTCCACACCGC
>CAZCGD010000554.1:0-6160 GCA_964498105.1 uncultured Streptomycetaceae bacterium | reverse complement strand
ATCAACCACGAATCCGGGCAGGTGCTCGACCTGGGCTACCACCCGATTCCGGGGTTGTACGCGGCGGGGGAGATGGTGGGCGGGATTTTCTATTTCAATTACCCGGCCGGCACCGGGCTCGTCTCCGGGCTGGTGTTCGGGCGCATCGCCGGCAACGGGGCGGGCGCCGCGGTCAAGGCGGTATAGTCCAAAGAAAAACCATTTAGCCACGGAAACACACGGAAGCACACGGAAAGGTCAAGGCAAAACCTATTCCGTGTGATTCCGTGGCCAGTGGTTCTCGCTTGAGCGGAGCATCAGTGAACATCTCTAATATTCACCAGCAAGGCGCCTGCATCCTGGGCGTCGTTGCCGCGTGTGCCGCGTTTCCGGCCGCGCTGGCGGCAGACTATCCGGAGAAGCCGGTGCGCATCATCGTGCCATCGGCGCCGGGCGGCGGCACCGACACCACGATGCGCATCATCTCGCCCAAGCTGGGAGAAGTGCTGGGCCAGCGGGTCGTGCTCGACAACCGCCCTGGGCAGAGTGGCAACATCGGCGCCGAGATTGGCTCGCGCGCCGCGCCGGACGGCTACACGCTGACGGCGGTGATCGCGTCCAATGCGAGCAATCCCGCAGTCATGAAGACGGTCCCCTACAACCTCGAGCGCGATTTCGCAGCGGTCTCCCTGGTCGCGGTGATGCCGAACGTGCTGACGGTGCATCCCTCGCTGCCGGTCAGGAGCGTGAAGGATCTGATTGCACTCGCGAGGGCCCGCCCCGGCCAGCTGCAGTTCGCCTCGCCCGGCTTCGGCGCCACGGCGCACCTCGCGATGGAGCTCCTGATGAGCATGTCCGGAACAAAAATGCTTCACATTCCCTACAAGAGCGGCGGCGCCGCGTTCATCAGCGTCCAGTCGGGGGAAATGCCGATGATGTTCGGCAACGTGATGACCTCGCTGCAGCATGTGAAGAGCGGCCGCATTCGCGCGCTTGGGGTGACGAGCCTGAAGCGCGCCGGTGCCGCGCCGGAAATTCCCGCGATCGCGGAGACGCTGCCGGGCTATGAGGCAAGCACGTGGTACGGGCTGCTCGTGCCCGCCGGCACGCCGCGCGACATCGTAACCAAGCTGCACAAGTCCGTGGGCGCGACGGTGCGGGATCCCGCGACCGCAAAACTGTTCTCCGACGGCGGCGCCGACGCGACCGCGAGCGCCTCGCCGGAAGAATTCGCCGCTTTTATCCGCGCCGAGGTGAAAAAGTGGGCAAAGCTGGTGCAGGATGCGGGGATCAAACCTGAATGATGAATGATGAATGATGAATGATGAGTGCCACGGCTCTCGTCCGCGCGTCACTTCGTCACCGCGTCACTGCATCACAAGACGAGTATGACCCGGTAGTCGTTGACGTTGGTGCGGGTGGGGCCGGTGACGACCAGGTCGTCGAGTGCGCTGAAGAAGCCGTAGCCGTCGTTGTCGTCGAGCATCTTCGCGGCAACCAGTTTCTTTTTTTCAGCGCGCTTCAATGTGTCCGGCGCGAGAACGGCGCCCGCGTTGTCTTCCGAGCCGTCGATACCATCGGTGTCGCAGGCGAGGGCGTGGATGCCTTCCGCGCCGTTCAGATCTACCGCCAGCGCGAGCAGAAATTCCGCGTTCCTGCCGCCGCGCCCTCGGCCCCGCACGGTGACGGTGGTCTCGCCGCCGGAAATCAGCGCGACCGGCGGCCGGTACGGCAACCCGTGCTGCTTCACCTCGCGCGCCAGCGCGGCGTACACCTTAGCGACTTCGCGCGCCTCTCCGGTGACGGAATCGCCGAGAATGGCGGGATGGATGTCGTGGCCGATGAAAAAGCCCGCCGCCGCCTGCAGTGAGCCCTGCGCGGTGGCGATGACGCGGTTCTCGACGCGCTTGAAGATCCTCGAGCCCGGCTTGGGCGTTTCCGGCAACTCGCCCCTGGCTCCGCTCGCAAGATGCCCGGTGACCGCTCGCGGCGCCTTCACCTCGTAGCGTTTCAGGATCTCGAGCGCATCCTGGTAAGTGGTCGGGTCGGGCGCGCACGGTCCGGAGGCGATGTGAGTGGGGTCGTCACCCGTCACATCCGAGATCACGAGCGCCACCACCTGCGCGCGGCAAGCGGCGGCGAGGCGTCCGCCCTGGATCGCGGAGAGGTGCTTCCTCACCGTATTCATGTCCTGGATCGGCGCGCCGCACCGCAGCAGTTCGCGCGTGGTGGCCTTCAGGTCGGTCATGCTGATGCCCTCGGCAGGGAGCGAGAGCAGGGCGGAGCCGCCGCCGGAGACGAGGACGAGCAGGAGATCGTCGTGGGTCAGCGCCTTTGCGCGCCGCAGGATTTCCTGTGCCGCCTGCTCCCCGCTCTCGTCCGGTACCGGGTGGCTGGCTTCGACCACCGTGATGCGGTTGGTGAGGAGCCCGTGCTGGTAGCGGGTGATGACAAGCCCATCGAGCGGAGCCCTGGCCGGCCAGTTCTGCTCCACCGCCAGCGCCATGGCCGCGGCGGCCTTCCCGGCGCCGACGACCAGCGTGCGTCCTTTCGGCGGACTGGGGAGATGTTGCGGAACGATCCTGAGCGGATCAGCGGCCGCAACCGCGGCCTGGAAGCTGCCGAGCAGGAGTTCGCTTGGGCTCACTTATGCCAGCGCCAGGTGGAGTTTGATCGCCGCGTCTACCTGCTGCATCAACTCCTGGTCGAGTTCCCCCGCTTTTTTTGGGGCCACCCGTGCTTTGGAGATGGTGCGTATCTGCTGGGCCAGGACCTTGGAGTCCCTGGGCAGCCCGGTTTGCCTGGCGAGTACCAGGACCTCGAAGGGCCGGGCGGGGGAAACGTTGGAGGTCAGGGGAACAACGGTAACGGTATTGGCGGCGCGATTGTTCGCGTTGTTGCTGACGATCAGTGCCGGCCGGCGCTTGTTGATCTCGGATCCGACCGTGGGACTTAGCTCGGCAAAGTAGATTTCACCACGCCTCATCGGGAAGCCCGTCGGAGTTCGTCACTTCCCAGGCTGGATCATATTCACGGGAGGCGTCGCGATAGGCCGCCTCGAGTTCCCGCTCGCGCAGCACGCTGATAGCCGTCTCGATAACGTGGGACCGGCTCTTCAACGCGTGCTTCTTGCGGTATTTCTCGATGAAGTCGAGCGACGAGCCCGGGATCGAGATAGAAAGCTTTTCGGCGCGCATATTCGCTTATTCTCGGGTATTCCTATCGGTATTACCGACGATCCTACCAAGAGTAGGATAAGAGGGCAAACGCCGTTTCAGGCCAGAACGGACTTGAGGTATTCGCCGGTGTGACTGGCCTTGTTTCGGGCCACGTCTTCCGGCGTGCCCTCGGCGACGATGCGGCCGCCGCCGTCGCCGCCCTCGGGGCCCAAGTCGATCACCCAGTCGGCGGTCTTGATGACGTCGAGGTTGTGCTCGATCACCACCACCGTGTTGCCGTGGTCGCGCAGGCGGTGCAGCACCCGCAGCAGCAGATCGATGTCGTGGAAATGGAGCCCGGTGGTGGGCTCGTCCAGGATGTAGAGCGTGCGCCCGGTGTCGCGTTTGGACAGCTCCAGCGACAGCTTGACGCGCTGCGCCTCGCCGCCGGACAACGTGGTCGCGCTCTGGCCGAGCTTGATGTAGCCGAGGCCCACGTCGAGGAGCGTCTGCAGCTTGCGCGAGATCGCCGGCACCGCGCTGAAGAATTCCGCCGCCTGCTCGACCGTCATCTGCAGCACCTCGTGGACGTTCCTGCCGCGGTAGCGCACGTCGAGCGTCTCGCGGTTGTAGCGCTCGCTGTGGCAGACATCGCACGGCACGTAAATGTCGGGCAGGAAGTGCATCTCCACCTTCAGCACGCCGTCGCCCTGGCACGCCTCGCAGCGCCCGCCCTTGACGTTGAAGGAGAAGCGCCCGGCGCCGTAGCCGCGCGCGCGCGCTTCGGGTACGCCGGCGAAGAGGTCGCGGATCGGCGCAAACAGCCCGGTGTAGGTGGCGGGATTGGAGCGCGGCGTGCGGCCGATCGGGCCCTGGTCCACGTTCACGATCTTGTCGAACTGCTCCACGCCCGTCATAGCCTCGAAGGGCGCCGGCTCGATGGCGCTGTCGTTCAGCGCCTGCGCCACCGCCGCGTAGACCGTGTCGTTGATGAGCGTGGACTTGCCCGAGCCGGAGACGCCGGTGACGCATACGAACAACCCGACCGGGATGCCAACGCTGATGCCCTTGAGATTGTTGCCGCGCGCGCCGCTGACCACCAGTTGCCGCTTGGGGTTGAACCGGTGGCGCAGCGCCGGCACCTCGATGCGGCGGCGCCCCGACAGGTACTGCCCGGTGAGGGATTCGGGGTGCCTGACGATGTCCTGCGGCGTGCCCTGGGCAATGACGCTGCCGCCGTGCTCGCCCGCGCCGAGGCCCATGTCGACGACGTGGTCGGCGTTCCGGATTGCTTCCGCGTCGTGCTCGACCACGATCACCGTGTTGCCGGTGTCGCGCAGGCGCTTCAACGTCGCCAGCAGGCGGGCGTTGTCGCGCTGGTGCAGCCCGATCGAGGGCTCGTCCAGCACGTACATGACGCCGGTCAAGCCGGAGCCGATCTGGCTCGCGAGCCGGATGCGCTGCGATTCGCCGCCCGACAGCGTATCCGCCGCGCGGTCGAGCGAGAGATAGTCGAGGCCGACGTTGTTGAGGAAGTTGATGCGGGTGAGAATCTCCTTGACGATCTTGTCGGCGATCGTCTGCTTGTTGCCGGTGAGCACAAGGCCCTCGAAGAACTGGCTCGCGTGCGCCAGCGTCAGCGCGCTCAACTCGTAGATCGGCCGCCCCGCCATCCTGACGTGGCGCGCCTCACGCCGCAGGCGCGTGCCGTCGCATTCGGGACAGGCGCGGGTGTTGAGGTACTTGGCGAGCTCCTCGCGCACCACCAGCGAGTCGGTCTCTTTATAGCGGCGCTCGAGGTTGGGGACCACGCCCTCGAAGGCATGCTCGCGCGCGTGCTGGTGGCCGCGCTCGCCGACGTACATGAACCTGATCTTCTCGCTGCCCGAGCCCAGCATCACCACGTCCTGCACCTTCTGCGGCAGCTCGCCGAACGGCGTTTCGATGTCGAAGGCGTAATGCTCGGCGAGGGACTGCAGCATCTGGAAGTAGAACTGGTTGCGCCGGTCCCAGCCCTTGATCGCTCCCGAGGCGAGCGAGAGGTCGGGAAAGGCGGCGACGCGCTTCGGGTCGAAGAAGCTGATGCTGCCGAGGCCGTCGCAGCGCGGGCAGGCGCCCATCGGGTTGTTGAACGAAAAGAGACGCGGCTCGAGCTCGGGCAGGGAGTAGCTGCACACCGGGCAGGCGAACTTGGCGGAGAACAGGTGCTCGATCCCCGTTCCATCGCGCGAGCGATCCGATATCTCCCCTCTCCCCTCGGGAGAGGGGTCGGGGGTGAGGGGCGGCAGCTGGACCGCGATCACCCTTCCATCCGAGTGCCGCAGCGCCGTCTCGAACGATTCGGCGAGCCGCTGCTTGGCGTCGGCGCGCACTTTCAGCCGGTCCACCACCACTTCCACGGTGTGCTTGGAGTTTTTCTTGAGTTTTGGCAGCGCGTCGATTTCGTGGACCTTGCCGTCGATGCGCAGCCGCACGAAGCCCTGCGCCCGCAGTTCCTCGAACAGGTCCACCTGCTCGCCCTTGCGGCCGGTGATGAGCGGCGCGAGGATCATCAGGCGCGTGTCTTCCGGCAGCTGCAGCACGTGATCCACCATCTGCCCCACGCTCTGCGCGGAGAGCAGGATGTTGTGATCCGGGCAGTGCGGGTCGCCGATGCGCGCGAACAGCAGGCGCAGGTAGTCGTGGATCTCGGTGACGGTGCCGACGGTGGAGCGCGGATTGTGGCTGGCCGCCTTCTGCTCGATCGAGATCGCCGGCGACAACCCTTCGATCAGGTCGACATCCGGCTTTTCCATGAGCTGCAGGAACTGCCGTGCGTAGGCCGACAGCGACTCGACGTAGCGGCGCTGGCCTTCGGCGTAGAGCGTATCGAACGCGAGGGACGACTTGCCCGAGCCCGACAGCCCGGTGATCACGATCAGGCGGTGCCGCGGCAGCTCGAGATTGATGTTCTTGAGGTTGTGCGTGCGCGCGCCGCGCACGCGGATGTACTCGGTTCCCTTCGCGGCCTCGGGATCGGCGGC
>CAZCGD010000553.1:0-7894 GCA_964498105.1 uncultured Streptomycetaceae bacterium | reverse complement strand
GCCCCGCGCTCGTTCAAGGACGTGTGGCTGATCGCCGCCGGCCACGCCTTCACGCACTGGTACACCGCGACCTTCTACCTGCTGCTGCCGCTGATCGGCAAGGAGCTGGGCCTCTCCTACACCGAGATCGGCTTCATCATGACGGCGCAGCACCTGGTCGGCGCGGTGTCCAACCTGCCCGGCGGCATGGTGGTGGACATGGTCGGCAAGAAGGGCTACCTGATGGCGACGTCGCTCTTCTGGGTCGGCTTCCCGTACGCGCTGATGAGTCTCACGCACAGCTACTGGATGCTGATCGTGTGCGTGACTCTGGTCGGCATCGGCAACAACCTCTGGCACCCCGCCGCGATCACCACGCTCGCCTACCGCTACCCCGAGCGCAAGGGACTGGTGCTGTCGTTCCACGGCATGGGCGGCAACGTGGCCGACGGCCTTGCCCCCCTCGTGGTGGGGGCGCTCCTCGCCTGGTTCACCTGGCGCACGGTGGTCGTCATCAACGTGGTGCCGGGACTGGTGATGGCGGCGATGATACTCGTCATGCTGGGCGCATTCTCGATGGGTTCGTCGCACGATCACGTCAACGCCGGCGGCAAATCGCGCGGAGTGAGAAACTATTTCCGGGATTTCGCGAGCCTGCTCCGGAACCGCGCGCTGATGCTGGTGTCGGTCGGCTCGGCGTTCCGCACCATGACGCAAACCGGGTTGCTCACCTTCCTCCCGGTTTATCTCGCCTACGAACTCGACTATTCCCCGTTCATCGTCGGCGTTTGCATGTCGGTGATGCAGATCGCGGGCTTCGCTGCGAGCCCGATCGGCGGGCACTTGTCCGATAAGTGGGGCCGCAAGCGCATCGTCATGTCGAGCATGGTGCTCACGTGCGTGATGATCGTGTTCATGGCGCTCGCCGGAAAAAGCGTGACCTTCGTGCTGTTCATCGGGCTGGTCGGCTTCTTCCTCTACGCCATGCGCCCGGTGCTGCAGGCGTGGGCCGTGGAAGCCACCCCCAGGGACCTTGCCGGCAGCGGTGTCGGGCTGCAGTTCGGCATCCAGCACATCGGGGCCAGCATCGCGCCCGCCCTCTTCGGCATGATCGCCGACGCCTCCGACCTCTATACGGCGTTCTACTTCCTCGCCGGCACCATCCTCTTCGCCAACGTGCTGATCGTCTTCATGCCCAAGGACGCGGCGGCGCAGGCGAAACCCGCCGCCGCTTGAGGGATGAGGGATGAGGGATGAGGGATGAAGTAAACGGCGTTACCTAGGTTGTCTTTGCCTTTTGCCTTTTGCGTTAATCTATTCTCGCTCCCGAATCTTTCACCACCTTCGCCCATTTCGCGACCTCGGACTTGATGTAGGCCGCGTACTCGGTGGGCGTCGTGGTCCAGGGATCGGCGCCCTGCTCGCTCAGAAACCTGCTCATTGCGGGCTCGTTCACGATCCGCACCACCGCGGCGTTGAGCCGCTCCACGATCGCGGCCGGCATGCCGGCGGGCCCTACCAGTCCGTTCGCGCCGCTCGCCTCGAAGCCGGGAACGGCCGCCTCCGCGATCGTCGGCACGTCGGGCAGCGCCGCGATCCGCTTCGCCGTGCTCACGCCCAGCGCTCGCAGCTTTCCCGATTTCGCGTGCGGCACCGCTGACGGCGCGGTGGCGAAAGTGAGCGCGACGTGTCCAGCGAGCAGATCGGCCATCGCCGGCGGCGCACCCTTGTACGGAACGTGCACGATATTGATTCCGGTGCGCGTCTTGAACAATTCCGCGGTAAGGTGCGGCTGACTGCCGTTGCCCGCCGAGCTGTAGTTCAACTCGCCGGGCCGCTTCTTCGCGTAGGCGATGAACTCCTTCACCGTCTTCACCGGCACCGACGGGTGCACGGCAAGCACCTGGGAGGTCGCCGCGATCAGCGTAATCGGCGTGAAGTCCCTGACCGGGTCGTAGGAAAGCTTGCTGTAGAGGCTCGGGTTGATGGTGTGAATCGTGGATGCGCAAAGCAGCGTGTAGCCGTCGGGCGGCGACTTCACCAGGATCTCGGCGCCGATGTTGGCGCTCGCGCCGGGGCGGTTGTCCACGATCACCGGCTGCTTCCACTCCTCGGTGAGTTTCTGGCCGATGGCGCGGGACAGAATGTCGGAGGTGCCGCCGGCCGGGAACTGCACGACGATGCGGATCGCCTTGCTGGGATATGCCTGGGGCCAAGCCGCCGGGGCAAGTCCCGCAGCAACCGCCAGGAACAACACCTTGACGAACAGACGGCTCGCGCGCTGGATCTTCATAACCCCCCCCTGGCTCAGGACTGCACTGCGGCCGATGATAATCCAAAACCGAACCGCCACGGATGCCAGGGCGCCACATGGAATTCTGCTAATCTTTGCCAGATCGCAGGACGGCGCGGAGGATAATTCGCGATGGCAAGCTGGGAGCGCAAGCTGGGGCTGATCGTCCCTTCGTGGAACACGGTCATGGAGTACGAGGTCCAGCGGATGGCGGGCGCGGCCATGTCCGTCCATACCGCGCGCATTCCCCACACGGCCGACACCGAGGAAAAACTGCTGTGGCTGGGCACGCAAGCTCCGGGCGCGGCAACGCTGCTCTCGCACGCCAAGGTTGACGTCATCTGTTACGGCTGCGCGGCCGGCGGATTTCTCAAGGGCCCGGTCGAGGACCGGGCGCTCGGCAGCAAGATAGCGGAGGCCACCGGAATTCCGGTCGCGATCTCGTCCTCCGCGGTGGCGGATGCGCTGCGCGCGCTCGGCGCGGGGCGCGTCAGCCTCGCTTCGCCCTACGCGCCGTGGCTCAACGAACGGCTGCGACAGTATCTGACTGCAGCCGGATTTGAGGTGATGGCCATGCAGGGGCTCGATACGCAGAATCATTCGGCGGTCACGACGGAACGGATCGAGGCGCTGATCACGGAGGTGGACCGCCCGGACGCTCAGGCGATCTTCGTCAGCTGCTCAAACTTTCCGACGCTCGGAATCATCGAGTCCATGGAGCGCAAACTCGGAAAACCGATCGTGGCCAGCAACCAGGCCTCGATGTGGAAGATGCTGCGCCTCATGGGCGATCGCCGCGCGCTGCCCGGCGCGGGGCGGCTGTTTCGCGAAGCGTAATGCAGGGTAGCCGCAGATAAACGCGGATAAGATCTCCTGCTAACTGACTTGGCGGGTTTGAAATTTCGGCGTCCATCGGCGACTCAAAAGCCGTGAGTCGTGATTCGTTAATCGTGATTCGATTTATTCTTGTTTTCATCTGTGTTTATCTGCGTGTATCTGCGGCTGATCCTGTCTTGGTTTTCTTGGCGTCTTGGCGGCTAATTTCTAATGAGCTCTAGCGCAAGCAGCGCCTGGCGCCCGCAGCGCGATGTCGAGATCGTCGCCGGCACCCCGCCCGGCGGCGGACTTGACCGCTCGGCGCGCGCCCTGGTCAAGGCCATCGAATCGAAGCGGCTCCTCGACGTTTCCGTGACGGTCAACAATGTCGCGGGCGACGGCGGGCGCAAGGCGTGGGCCTGGCTCGACCGGCGCCCCGGCGACCCGCACGTGCTCTGCATCAGTTCCTCGACCCTCGCTACCGATCACCTGCTCGGGGCGAGCGCCTTCGACCATGAGGCCGCATTTACCCCGCTCGCCATCCTTTATACGGAGTACATCGCATTCCTCGTCGGTACCGATTCGTCGCTGAAAAGCAGTGGCGACCTGATCGAGCGTTTCGCGAACCGCGCCGGTTCCGTCACGGTCGCGCTCTCGACATCGCTCGGCAACCCCAATCACATCGCGCTCGCGAAAGTGGTGCGGCACGCGGGCGGCGACGTGAAGGCCCCGGTTATCCGCGTGTTCGATTCCGCGCTCGATGCCGTCGCCGATGTGGTTGCGGGCAAGGCCGACGTTTGCGCTGTCACCGCGGCGAGCGCGGTGAAGGAGATTACAGCAGGGACGATGCGAGCACTCGCGGTGTCCGCGCCGCAGCGCCTTACCGGACTCTATGCGCAGACGCCGACCTGGCTCGAGCAGTCGGTGGACTGCGTGATCGGCGCGTGGCGCGGTGTCAGCGGCGCGCGCGGGCTCACCACCGCGCAGGTTGCTTATTGGGAAGGCAAACTGGCAGCGGCCGTCGGGACCGAAGCGTGGATGTCCGAGCTTGGCCGACTCTATTGGACGCCGATGTATCTCGACGGCGCGCCCCTGCGCCAGCACCTCAGGCGCGAACGCGGCGAGATGGAAGCAGCCCTCAGGGAACTGGGACTGCTAAAGGGATGAGGGCAAGGACCTGTTCCGGGTTCCGGGTTCAAGGCGTTGTGCTATCCTTCCGTCCCCAAGCTATCGGCAGGCAGCGGAGCCTGAATTGCCTATGGAAGTTCACGTACACGGCAACGTCTTCCTCGGACGCGGCGTGCGCCTGTCGCAGGTCGAGCACGCGCTGCGGCCGTGGCTCGAGTACCTCGACGTGGAAACGCTCGCCGAAGCCCACAGTCTCGAGCGCGAGGAGCCGGGCCTCCAGTTCGACACGCGCGAACGCACCATCAACATTTGCTGGACCGGCGAGGTCGGCCGCAATTTCCACACGCAGATCTCCGCAGCATTCCAGAGCCTCGGCTCGCTGACCGAGTACGCCTCGGAAGTCGAAGTCACCTACTTTCCCGAGAACGGCGAAGACGAGTTCTACCAGATGTTCGTCGGCCCCACCCCGGAAGCGATCCACGAGTTCCGGCGCCAGTGCGTGGCGGAGGACATCTCGGCGATGCTGGCGCGCCACCTCGGCAAGGCCGAGGTGGAGCAGGTCACCGCGCTGGTCAACCAGTTGTTCGACCAGGACTGGACAGCCCGCAAGGTCACGGGCGAGCACGCATCCGGCTCCTCGACGGTGATTCCACTGCATCCGCGCAATAAACATTTGCACTGATGCACTGCCAGCGGCGCTGCATCGCCGCTGGCGCTCGGCGGCTCAAAGCAATGCTTCTCGAATTCCCGCCTCGCTCCGCGCACTAAGCACCTTCACTGAGGCTGCGTGAATCGTGATTCGTGAGTCGTGATTCGACTCTTTGTATTTCCTCTGTGTTCTCTGTGGCAAATAAGGGTCAAAGTTCCAGTTTTCGAATTGCCGTTATCGGCGTGGATCGGCGTCCATCGGCGGCTAAATTGGTTCTTGATCTTGTCCGCGTTTATCTGCGTTTATCTGCGGTTCCATTATTGAATTTCCTGGCGCCTTGGCGTCTTGGCGGCCAATTCATTCTTTCGCCAGTCGTCACCCGTCACTTGTAAGCAATTAGCGGTCGGGGTGGACGTCCGCCGCGCGGAAGCCGTGGGCCACCGCTTTGAACGCGCTGCCGGCTACTTCCTCGTTGGACAGCACCTGCTCGCGCCCGCAACCCGTGCACTTGTACAGCGCGACCTGGACCACGACCTTGAACGGCGCGGCATTCTTGAAGCTCGCGTCGAGCCCGCGCTCCGACTTCCCTGTCGGCACGGCGGGCAACTCGGCATCGCATCCGCTGCAGTGATAGTGCTTCTTGAACAGGCCGCGCTTGACCGCAGGCGGCTGTGGCGCGACCTTTTCGGGGTCGGCGACGAAATCCATCAGCCGGGTGACGAATTCGGGGTAGAGAAAGCGCTTGTGGTCATTAGCGCAAACCAGCGCCGGCATGCCGTTCACGATCACCGCCACCGGCCCCTCCTCGCCACGGAACGATCCGAGCGTGGTGACCTTCACCTCGCTGCTGCACGCCTTGCAGGGTTTCAAAGTACCTGTCATGACGACCTCCTCCGGTAAGCCCGCTGCCGCGCGTTTTTTGATGAGCGTTTGAGGTAGTATCTCGGAAATGCGAAACCGGCGCTACTCCCGTTTATCCGTTGCGAGAACAGCAATCGTTATGGCGGCGCCGAAGAATGGGACCAGCCAGATGAATAACAGCTGACGCAACTTCTGCTCCTTGGGGAAAGACTTGCTCCGCACCAGACGAATCGTGGCGTATGCCTGAAAGAACAGCAATCCAGCGAGGCCGTAGAGTATGTTCTCGGACATGCGATCAACGTGTCGCGTTGAGGTGCGCGTGTAAGCGCTCTGCTTGCGGAGCGTAATTCTCGAAAGTTAGACTGCCGCTTCTGGTGCTAGTGGGCGAACGCCTGGAGCTGGAGCCCCGAGAAGCATTCCTTCGACGCTAAGATCCTCATCGACATCGGGCCAGTGGAAACCCACACCTGGGCCAATAATCTCCCATTTCCGCCGCTGCTCTGGAGTTGCGTTTGCGAGGCGTGGGTACCAGGCGATGGGCACCAAAAGTTTGCGCCCATCGGCAAGCGAGACGATCAATTCATCGTCGGTGACTTCGAGTCCAATGGCGAGTGGCTCATTTGGATTTGACAAGATGCTCATTCCATTTCTCCAAGTATCGGGCTACGTTATTACGCACAATGCCGTGTAGCTCATTCAGCTCGTGCGCGGCAAACCCATATGATGATACCAATCCAACCGGTTGAAGCCAGAATTTCGCGAAGCTTCTATCCCGCTGAACGTGAACGTGTGGGGGTTCACGTAAGTCGTGGCTGTAGAAGAAAAATCGATACGGACCGTGGCGGTCAATCGTCGGCACGCAAGTATTCTACAACTACTCGATCCGTGGCCGGGTGATGTGACTTGGGCGGTCTAACGAAGCTGTAGAACAAGTCCCTGAGGGGTCGAGACACGCCGCTTTCGGGGGTCACTTGACAACGGATCACGTATACGGCGGTTCGGCAGATTGAGTCAACGCGCATATCTGTTCTTGAAGTTATCCGCGTTTATCTGCGGTTCGATTATTGTTCCTGTTTTTCTTGGCGGTCTTGGCGTGCTTGGCGGTTCGATTGTCGTTATTGTTTTTCTTGGCGTCTTGGCGGCGTGTTCCGATTCGTTTTTCCTTCGTGTCCTTTGTGTCCTTTGTGTCTCAGCTTTTCTTGGCCAGCACTTCGGGATTGATCACATTCACCGGCTTGCCCTCCGCGAAGGCGAGCACCATGTCCACCGCCGCGCCGTAATATTTCTCGTAGGTATCGCGGTCGACGTAACCGAGGTGCGGGGTGCAGATCACGTTATTCATCTTGAGCAGCGGGTGGTCGCCGTTCAGCACCGGCTCGCTCTCGTAGACGTCCACCGCGCCGCAGCCGGGCCGCCCCTCGTTCAACGCCTTAACCAGCGCCCCGTCCTCGATGATGGGGGC
This sequence comes from uncultured Streptomycetaceae bacterium, assembly GCA_964498105.1. Taxonomy (GTDB): domain Bacteria; phylum Pseudomonadota; class Gammaproteobacteria; order Burkholderiales; family SG8-41; genus SG8-41. Next base: position 706 of record CAZCGD010000553.1, on the reverse strand, counting down.
GCGGCTCGTGTTCACGATGAGTGCGCTTGCCTTCATGCGCGCGAGGTCGGCATGCTTGACGATGCCGCGGGTCTCCTTGTTGAGCGGGATGTGCAGGGTGACGATGTCCGCGCTCTCGAAGAACGCCTCGCGGCTCGCCGCGACCTCGAAACCGTCGGCACGCGCCTGCGCGGTCGAGCCCTCGCGGCCCCAGCAGATGACGCGCATGCCAAACGCCCGGCCGACCTTGGCGACGATGCTGCCGATGCGGCCGTAGGCGTAGACGCCGAGCGTCTTCCCCACCACAGTGGTGCCGAGGGTGGTCTGCCACTGCCCCGCCTTGAAGCGCTGCACCTCCAGCGGGATGTGGCGCAGCGCGGAGAGAATCAGGCCCCAGGTCAGCTCGGCCGTGTGATTGGGCAGGCCGGCCCCCGAGCCGCAGACCACGATTCCCTTCCCGGTGCACGCCGCCACGTCGATGTGGTTGACGTTGCGGCCGGTCTGGCTGATGAGCTTCAACGTGGTGACTTTTTCCGCGGCGGCGCGCGGGAACGCCGTGCGCCCCTGCAGCAGGATAACCGCGTCCGCGCCGTTCAATCGCGCCGCGAGCTGCGCGGGATCCTTCACGGTATCCCGGTAAGCGACAACGTCGTGGCCCTTCAACCTGGCGGCGCACTTGAGCGTGCGGAAGGCATCCTGGTAATCATCCAATACGGCGATCTTCATT
>CAZCGD010000552.1:0-4545 GCA_964498105.1 uncultured Streptomycetaceae bacterium | reverse complement strand
GTAGGCCGGCGTGCCGGCGGCCTCGTAGTCGTAGCGCGCGTGATGGCCGCGCAGCCGCAGGGATTCGCCCTGGCCCGGGCCGTCGATCGCGAGCGTGTGGAAGCCGCGGAACGCGAGTTCGACGCCGGCGAAGAGCACGTTCATTTCCTTGCAGTTGTCCAGCCCGTTGAACAGCACGACGGTGGGCGCGGGGCCCCTGGCGACCGGTGACTTGAGGAAATAGGCGGCGAGCGAGGAGTTCTCGTAGGGTATATCAGCGATCTCGAGGTTGGGATAGCGGCGCTTCAGGCCTTCCTGGAAGCAGCGCAGCGACTTGCGGTAAATGGCGGTCTTCAATTCGCCGGGCGGCACCATGCGCTCGCCGGTGTAATAGTAGTTGCCCGCGCGCAGGTAGTAGTTGCCCGCGGTGGCGCTGTTGCCCCCGGCCGCGGCCTTGTCCGCGACCGCCGCGACCTTGTCTGCCACCCGGCACCATTCCTCGTGCCACGCCTGCGGCTCGCACGCGCGCTGGTGCAGCTTCTGCACGATCCAGTCGATCTCGCCCAGCGCGACCGCGCCGTAGGGCGCCATGCCCTTGCAGACAAGCGTCGCGTTCGACCATTGGAAATTATCGGGAAAGCTGTGAATCCAGTTGCCGGGGTAGTACATGAAGTCTCCAGATTCGGTGGAAGGGCGCGCCCGCGCTCAGCGCCCGTAGAATTTCTGAACCGTTTCGTAAGCGACCTTCTGGACGAACTCCCTGGTGTCCTTGTCCAGCACGCGCCGGATGACGCTTGCCCGGGCCATCTTCTTCACGCCGCCAGCTTTCGGTAAGGGAAGGAATCGCCCGATTCGGCGAGCTTCCCATTGTCGCGGCTGGCGATGCCCCAGTGGTCGGTGCGCCCGGGCGGCCACTGCCAGGACTCCGGCGTGCCGGTCTTGTAGTCGTCATCCACGCGCTGTATTTCGGCGGTGTACTCGACGCAGGCGCCGAACGGCGCGACGAAATAGGCGAACGTGTTATTGCCCGGGCCGTGCCGGCCGGGCCCCCACACGCTCGGAAAGCCCGCGTCCTTCAGGCGGCCCATGCCGCGCAGGACGGCATCGGTGTCCCGCATCTCGAAGGCGATGTGGTTCAGCGTGGTCTGCTTCGAGTCGGCGTAGGCCACCACGTGATGCAAGTCGTCGCATCGCAGGAAATTCATGACGCGCGTGCGGTCGGAGAGCTTGAAGCCGAAGGTATCCACCAGCGCGCGCGTAGCGGCCTCGCGGTCCCGCGTATTGAACACCACATGCGCCACCTGGATCGGGCGCACGCTGTCGGCGGCAAGCGCGGCAGGCGCCGTCTCGCGCTCCGCGACGAAGCGGTACGGCTCGCCTTCGGGGCCGGCAACGTAGAAGCCCGCGCCGCGGCCGGGCTCGTCGAACTCGTCGATCCACGGGCCGTGCTTCAGGCCGGTTTTCCCGATGCGTTCCCGGACCGCCTCGACTTCCGCGCGGGCGCCGACGAGGGTCGCGGACAACACGGCGCGGCCGGGCCCCTCGGTGACGGCAATGGCGTACTGGCGCGCTGCCGTTGCGCGTAGGTAGGTCGTGTCGCCGCGCGTGCCGACGTCCACCAGGCCCCACGGTCCCTTGAGAAATTCGACCGCGGCCACGCGGTCCGGCATTTGCAATTCGACGCTGCGCAGGTGCATGGCGATATACCTTTGGAGATGAAAGCGGGCGGCGCGCCCTATCCGGTCATGATAGCAGGGGAATTGCGTCCAACGGCATCGCCGGCCGGCCGGAAAGGAGAGTCGAAAAACATTTCGGCGGTGAGACCCTGGCCAATGATGCGCGCTTCATTTTTGTTTCCTCCTGGTACTGGGCGCGCTTGTTTTTGGGGAAGGCCGAGACTAGCGCAGGGGTCTTACCGGGTCAACGCAAGTTCCACGACGCGGAACGCGATCCGCGAGGGAGTGAGCCGGGGTTCTCCCCTCCTGCCCGAGGGTGAGCCGGGGTTTCGAAGAATTTGCCTGCGCACATTCGAGCCGGCGAACGCCAGCCGCGATGCAGCGCGACTGGCCGGGCGGGGTTGCCCATATGAGTAGTTATCGGGGGTGGTGGGAGTAAACGAGTTATACCGCGCCTGGAAGGCGCGACTGGCAGATACCGCGCCTGGAAGGCGCGATTGGCGCTGCGCACTTTAGAGCCGGCGAACGCCCGGCACGATGCATCAATCGACCTTGGCGCCCGACGCCTTGACGACCTTCTCCCACTTCTTCATCTCGGATTCGATGTAACGCGCGAAGTCTTCGGGAGAACTGGTGCGGATCTCCACGCCGGCATTGAACAGCCGCTTCCTGACTTCCGCGTCGTCGAGTGCGGACAGCGCCGCCTTATTGAGCGCGGCGACGGCGGCCTTCGGCATGCCGGCCGGGCCGACGATGCCGAACCAGGCGGAGGCTTCATAGCCTTTGAGGCCGGCGGCTTCCGCCACCGTCGGCAATTCAGGTATCGAGGGCGAACGCTTGGCGCCGGTGACCGCGAACGCTCTCAACCGGCCCGCCTTGATGAGCGGGATCGAGGAGGAGAGGCTCGCGAACATGAGATCGGTCTGCCCGCCCAGCAATGAAGTGAGCGCCTCGGCCGCGCCCTTGTGCGGCACGTGGGTCATCTTGATGCCGGTCATCACGCTGAAGAGTTCGGCCGACAGGTGCACCGTCGTGCCGGCGCCCGAGGAGCCGTAATTGAGGCCTCCGGGTTTGGACTTCGCGAGCGCAATCAACTCCTGGATCGATGTTGCCTGCACCTTGGGATTGATCACCAGCGCGTTGGGGCTCTCGGCCACCAGCCCGACCGGAGTGAAATCGCGCTGCGGGTGGAAGCTCGGCTTCGAGTAGAGGCTGTGGTTGATGGCGTGCGTGCCGATGGTGGCCATCATGATGGTGTGGCCGTCGGGCGTCGCCCTCGCCGCCAACTCCGCCGCGATGTTGCCGCCGGCCCCGCCGCGGTTGTCGATCACGAACGGCTGCCCAAGCCGCTCGCGCATCGCCGGCTCCATGGCGCGCGCGATGATGTCGGCCGCGCTGCCTGCCGTGAACGGGATCAGCACGCGCACCGGTCGCGCCGGGTACGGTTGGGCGGAGGCCGCGAGCGAGACGAAGGCGAGCAGGAACAGCATGAGGCTGCGCGGCGCGCGCATGAAGAGTCCCCCCGGTGAGTTGCGACCGCCGCAGCGTAGCACTTCGGCAGGGTCCCGGTGTGAATATTCCGCAACTTCGCAGAGTAGTGCTACCCACTGCTGCTTCCTCAAAGGCGGTTAGAATCGCCTTGTCATAGGTATCCACGGGGGCCGGGCACACCGGCTGGATCGAATGACAACACGTCGGGAATTATTGATTGCGCTTGGCGCGGGCGCGCTCGCAGCGCCGCTGACTTCGTTCGCCCAGCAAAAAGGCAAAGTCTGGCGCATCGGGATCCTTGGCGCGACCTCCGCTTCCGGTACCGCGGGCCGCGTGGATGCCTTGCGCGCGGGCCTGCGTGAGCTGGGCTACGTGGAGGGCAAGAACCTTGTGATTGAGTTCCGCTGGGCCGAGGGGAACTTCGAGCGGCTACCTGAGCTGGCCGCTGAGCTGGTTCGTCTCAAGGTTGACGTCATTGTCGCCGCTGGGACAGTAGGGATCCGTGCGGCCAAGAGTGCCACCACGACCATTCCCATCGTCATGGCGTCCAGCGGCGACCCGGTCGCCCTTGGCCTCGTTGCGAGCCTCGCGCGGCCGGGCGGAAATGTCACCGGGATGGCGCACTTCAGTCCTGAAGTGGCGGCGAAGCGACTGGAGCTGCTCATGGACGCGTTCCCGCGCACCAAGCAAGTCGCGGTCCTTTTCAACCCGGACAATCCCAGTTTTATCAGGGTAACTTTGCCAGCGATGGAGGCCGCAGCCAAATCACTCAAGCTGGAGCTTCGGCAATTCGGGGTACGGCGATCGGGTGAGTTCGACAGCGCCATTGCCGCAATGGCGAAAATACGCGTTGACGCAGTTGTGGTCCTCGACGACGGGTTGCTTGTAGCCAACTTTGGCCCGATTGTGAAGCTTGCGGCCAAGATGCGGCTCCCCTCGATCGGTTTACCTGAATTCGCTGAAGCCGGCGGCCTGATGGCGTATGGACCAAGCCGTCTCGCATCGGTTCGCCGTGCGGCCTACTTCGTGGACCGGATCTTCAAAGGCGCGAAACCCGCCGATTTGCCGGTCGAGCAGGCGACGCGGTTCGAGACCGTGCTGAACCAGAAAACCGCCAAGGCGCTGGGCCTCCAGTTTCCGCAGGCGGTCCTGGCGCGGGCGGACCGGGTAATCGAGTGAACCGCGAGACCGGACATGTTCATGCCGGCTCGCGTCGTCGCGTTCGAGCGGACACGCCGTGCCGCTCAACGCGGCGGGCGTTTTTTGATACGGAACCAGGGATGGACTACCGGCCCCGCGAAACGAGGCGCTTCAGCGCATCGCTGAGCCGCGTTTGCCAACCGCGACCGCCGTGGCGGAAGTGCGCCAGCACCTCACCGTCGAGCCTCAGGGTGACCTG
>CAZCGD010000551.1:0-2190 GCA_964498105.1 uncultured Streptomycetaceae bacterium | reverse complement strand
CTTTCCTTTCCCGCCTTGAGTTCTCCCAGCGTCATGCCGCGCAGCGTGACCGCCAGGGCCTGGCAGCCGGTGTTGCCGGATTGCCCCGCGAGCACCGGCAGGAACAGGGCGAGGATGACCAGCCGGTCCACCGTGTCCTGGAAAATCGCGACCACGGCGCCGGCAACGAAGGCGGTCAACAGGTTCAGCTGCAGCCAGGGATGGCGATACCGGAAGCTCTGGCCGATGGAGGTGACGAGGCGCTCCTCCTTTTCCACGCCGACCATGGTGCCGGCCTGCGCGGTAATCTCGAACGCCTGCTCCTCGAACATCGCCTGCCCGCGCACCAGCCCGATCAGCACGCCGTTCCCGTCGCACACCGGATAGACCGGGTAATGGCGGTCGAGCACCAGCTTCATCGCGTCGTTCAACAGCGTCTCGGGCTTGAGGGTGAACACATTGCGCAGCATCAGCGAATCGAGTTGCGCATCGTCGGCAGCGAACAGCAGATCGCGCATGGTAATGAGGCCGCACAGCCGGCCGCCTTCATCGACGACGTAACCATAAGTGATGAACGCGACTTTGAGCAACGCGCGCAGCCGCTCCACGGTCTGGGCGACCGTCATTGCGGGATCAAATACCGCATAGACGGGCTCCATCATCCGACCGATGCTGTCCGGGGCGTAGGTCTGATTGCGTTGCCACTGGAGCGCCGTCTCGGGCGATGCCGCGTGCAGCACGGCGTCCTTCAGCCCTCCCTGAAGCTCCGCGAGGATGTCCTGCGCGAAGCCGGGATTCAACTCGAGCAGGACCGCAACAATCACCGACACCGGTTGCTCCGCGATCAGGGTCGCGGCCTCCTGCGCGGAGCGCGCCTTGATCTCCGGTATCAGCGCCTTATGCGGCGGCTCCAGCGGATTTGTTTGTGCACTAGAAAGTTCAGACGGCACGATGCCTCCTATCAAGACCTGGACTACAGGCCAAGCCTTTGCCAGATAGTGGTGGTGAGCCCGGCCTGGTTGAGAGTGTAGAAGTGCAGGCCCGGCGCGCCAGCGGTGAGCAGGTCGTCGCACAGGCGCGTGACTACATCGAGGCCGCAGGAACGGATCGAGGCGGTGTCGTCGCGGTAGCCCTCCAGCTTGAAGCGCAGCCAGCGCGGGATCTCAGCGCCGCAGGCATCGGAGAAGCGCGCGAGTTGCGCGAAATTGCCGATCGGCATGATGCCGGGGACGATGGGGATCGCGATGCCAGCCGCCTCGGAGTCGTCCACGAAGCGGAAGTAGGCGTCAGTGTTGTAGAAGTACTGGGTGATCGAGGAATTGGCGCCGGCGTCGATCTTGCGCTTGAAGTTGCGGATCTCGTCCGCCGCCGAGCGCGTCTGCGGGTGGTACTCGGGATAGCAGGCGACCTCGATGTGGAACCAGTCGCCGGTGGTTTCCCGGATGAAGGCGACCAGTTCGTTGGCGTAGCGCAGCTCGCCGCTCGAGGCGAGCCCCGAGGGCAGGTCGCCGCGCAGCGCGACGATGTGTCGGATGCCGTGTGCCCGGTACTTCTCGATCTGGGCCTTCAACTCCGCGCGCGAAGAGGCGATGCAGGAGAGGTGCGGCGCCGCTTCAAAGCCGGCGGCGCGGATCTCGATCACCGTCTCGAGCGTGCCTTCGCGCGTCGAGCCCCCGGCGCCGAAGGTGCACGAGAAGAACTTGGGCTTCAGCTGCCCGAGCTGCTGCCAGGCCGCGCGCAGCCGCTCCTTCCCCTCCGCCGTCTTGGGCGGGAAGAACTCGAAGCTGAACGTCCGCGGATGCATTTTTTGGGACTCCATCCGTAAGCCAGTTTGCAGTTTGCAGTGGGCAGTTTGCAGCGTCTGACAACTGACGGCTGACAGCTGCCAACTGCGTTAGTAACGGTAGTGATCGGGCTTGAACGGCCCGCCGACCTGGAGGTGCAGGTACTCGCACTGCTTCTCGTTCAGCACCGTCAGCTCGACCCCCAGCTTTTTCAGGTGCAGGCGCGCCACTTTTTCGTCGAGGTGCTTGGGCAGAACGTAGACCTCATTTTTGTACTGGTCGCCGTGCGTGAAGAGCTCGATCTGCGCCAGCGTCTGGTTGGTGAACGAGTTCGACATCACGAACGAGGGGTGCCCGGTGCCGCAGCCGAGGTTCACCAGCCGCCCCTCCGCGAGCACGATGATGCGCTTGCCGTCGGGGAAGATCA
>CAZCGD010000550.1:0-2872 GCA_964498105.1 uncultured Streptomycetaceae bacterium | reverse complement strand
GCCATCAGCAGCGTGTAGCCGTCGGGCGCGGCCTTCGCCACGATGTCGGCGCCGAGCGCGCCGCCCGCGCCGCCGCGGTTGTCCACCACCACCGGCTGCTTTATCGAATCGGTCATGCGTTGCGCGACGAGGCGCGCGACGACGTCGGTGGTGCCGCCGGGCGGGAACGGCACGACGATGCGGATCGGCTTCGTCGGAAACGCCTGCGCCGCGGCGCCGCCAGCCACCATTGCCCCGATCGCCAGTGCCACCAGGCAGCCGCAGAATCGCTTCATCGCTTGCTCCTCATTGGAATTGATGACCGGAGATGGCTAAGAGCGCCTAACATGATGAAACGCGCGTGCGTTGCGAGTCAGAATCGTCGCTAGCGCGAAGCGAGGTGCAGCCAATACTCGCTGTATTGGCAAGCCTCGCGACAAAGCTAGCGGCGATTCTGGCCGCAACCCCCTTGGGCTGGCACGGTTTTGGCCTGAGGATACTGGCTCGGTACATGTCCGTTACGGGGACTGACCGTGCTGTTAGTCCCGCGTCGCCAAAACCGTGACAGCGCAGCGTGTGTTTCATCATGTTAGGCGCTCTATAGGAACTTCGTCGGCCAGATGATGGTGCGCCACATGTGCGCGGTCGGACTGCCGTCGAAGCCGAGGCCTTCCTTCGGTTGTTTGAAATTGCGGCCCACGACGTCGGTAAACTCCTCCAGGTCGACGCGCACTGCCGGGTCGAAGGCGTAGAGGTCGTTGATCGTGATCAGGCGCGCGGTCATGTACCACTTGTGCTTGCGGGCTTCGCGGTACGCGGCCTCGATGTACGGCTCGGGCTGGTAGTCCGGACCGAACAGCTTGACGTACTGTTTCGGGTACTCGTAGCCCACGGACTCGTCGGCGAAGAACCGCAGCGCCTGGTGCTGGCGTATGGCCCAGCTCACCTCGGGGTCGACGTAGGGCTCGACCAGCTGCGCACCCCAGTAGCCGTGGTCGCCGCGGATGAACCCGACGTTGGCGATATCGTGCAGCAGGCAGGCGAGCACGATCTTTTCATTCTCGCCTCGCTTCTTGGCCAGCCGCGCACTCTGCAGCAGGTGCGTCGAGGGCCCGAAGCGGTACTTGAAGAAATCGAACAGCGTCGGTCGCTCGGGCATTTTCGGGAGGCGCGGGTCGTCGCCCATCATGTAGAGCTTGCCCTGGTCGGGCGGCCGATAGGGCGGCTCCCTCGGGTCGCGCTCGCCCGAGGTGTAGATGACCGACTTCACGACGATCCGGTCCAGTTCCCGGCTCAGCGCGTGCTCGGCGGCCTCGGCTTTCTGCAGGGTGTCCATGCGCGGATCATCGGCCCCGCGTCAGCCGGCTGTCAAGCCATGGTTGCAGTTCTTCGTCACTTCGTCACCGCATCACTTCGTCACCGGTTATCATCTCCCATCACCGGGTTTAGGAGGTGCCATGAAAAAACCCCATCCTCTGACGCAACTATGCGCGGCGGCATTCCTGTTCGCCGCTGCCGTCTCCACGGGCCTGGCCCAGGCGCCGTATCCGAGCCAGCAGATCCGGATCATCTGCGCGTTCCCGGCGGGCGGCGGCACCGATCTCACGTCGCGCCTGCTGGGAGAGCAGTTGAGCAGGATCCTGGGACAGCCGGTGGTGGTGGACAACCGGACCGGCGCGAGCGGCATGATAGGCACGGGCGCGGCGGCGAAATCGACCGCGGACGGCTACACGCTGCTCGTGGCATCGGGCGAAATCGCGGTCAATCCCCATCTCTACCCGAAGATGGCCTACGACTGGGAGAGAGACCTCCAGCCCATCACGCTGCTGGTCAAGGTGCCGAACGTGCTGGCGGTGAACATGGACGTGCCGGCGAAGAACGTGCCGGAGCTGATTGCCTACGCCAGGCAGAACCCGCGCAAGCTCACGTTTTCCTCGAGCGGCGTCGGCAACCCGCAGCAGTTGACCGGCGAGATGTTCAACAAGATGGCGGGGGTGCAGATCATGCACGTTCCGTACAAGGGCGCCGCCCCCCAGCTCGCGGACGTCGCGGGCAAGCACATCACGATGACGTTCGTCAGCATCGGCGCCGCGCTGCCGTTCATCGAGGGCGGCCGGATCCGGCCAATCGGCGTCACGTCACTGACGCGCGTGTCCGTGCTGCCGGACGTGCCCGCAATCGCGGAGCACCCCCCGCTGGCCGGTTTCGAGCTGGTGAATTTTTTCGGGTTCTACGGGCCCGCCGGACTGCCGGACCCCATCCTGAGAAGGCTCAACGCCGCGGCGGTGCAGACCTTGAGGATGCCGGAGGTGGCGACGAAGCTCAACAACATGGGTTTCGAGCCCGCGCCCAGCACGCCGGAGCAGTACCGCGATTTCATCAGGAACGAATCGGCGAAATTCGCAAAAATCATCGTCGAAGCCGGCGTGAAGCTCGAGCAGTAGCGCCAGGATCTTGTCGGACCTAAGTCCGACAAGATCATTAGGAATGAAGTAAGACTCGTCGGGAAGGGATCTTTTCGCCTTTCGCCTTCGGCGCTCCGTCACTGCGCCGGCTTGATCCCCGCCTCCTTGATCACACGCGCCCAGCGCTCCATCTCGGCGCGGACGAACTTCGCAGTCTCGGCTGGCGTGCTCGTGGTCGCTTCGAGCTCCACTTTGGACAGCTTTTCGCGCGTGTCCGGCGCGTTCAGCGCTTTCACGAACTCGCCGTGCAGGCGCTCGATGATGTCGGGCTTCACTCCCGCGGGCGTGAACAAGGCGTACCAGGTGATCACCACCAGCTCCGGCATGCCGGAGTCGGCGGTGGTCGGCACGTCAGGGAGCGCTGGCACGCGCTGCGGCGCCAGCACCGCAATCCCCCGCAGCCGGCCCGAGGTGACGAACGGTATGGT
>CAZCGD010000549.1:0-8826 GCA_964498105.1 uncultured Streptomycetaceae bacterium | reverse complement strand
TGACCGTCAATGCGGTGCCCAGGGTTGCATGGGCAACCGGCATCATTGCAAAGCCAATGTTCTTCTTCAGCCGCGGCGAGTAGAGGGCCGAGGTCACCCGGCCGGCGCCGGACCCGTTTGCGGCTATCGCCCACGGCACTGCGTTCATTTCGATGGGGGAGCCATCGATCGTGATGCCGGCGAGCTTGCGGCGCGTTCCCTCGTTGCGGATCCGCAGGAGCGCGTCGCGGCCGATGTAGGATGCCTGCTTGCCCTCGTCCACGAGCCGCTCGAGCCCCACTTCGTAAACGTTGTTCTCGAGCGTCATGTCGGCGCCCCAGTTGAGGATGCCGGCTTCGACGCGGCGGATGTCGGAGGGGCCGGTTGGCCGGATCTTGTGCGACTTGCCAGCGGCCATGATGCGTTCCCACAGTTCGTCGCCGCGGCTGCCGTCGCGGAGATAGATCTCGTAACCCACTTCGCCGGTCCATCCCGTGCGCGTCACCACTACCGGGATACCGTCGAGCTTCGTCTCGAGGAACCAGTAGTAACGGAGCTTGGTCACCGCGTCGCCGAACAGCGCTTGCACGACATCTTTGGCCTTGGGGCCCTGCACCTGCAATGGCGAGACGTCGGGCTCGGTGATGTTCACGCGCAGCCCCGACTTGAGCGCCACGCCACGCGCCCACAGCAGGACATCGCTGTCGGCCAGCGCGAGCCAGAAATGGTTTTCACCCAGGCGCAGCAGCACCGGGTCGTTGATGATGCCGCCATCCTCCGCCGTAATGACCACGTACTTGCCCTGGCCGACGGCGCAGCGCGAGAGATCGCGCGGCGTGAGCATGTTGGTGAAGGCGAACGCGTCCGGCCCGGTGATCTCGACCTGCCGCTCGACCGAGACGTCCCACAGCGTGACGTGCTCGAGCAGGTGGTGGTATTCCGCTTCCATGTCGTCGAAGCAGACCGGGAACAGCATGTGGTTGTAAACGGTGTAGGCCTTCGCGCCGTGGCGCTGCGTGGCCTCGAAGAAAGGGCTCCTGCGCAGCCGCGCGCCGCGCTGGACGAGGTTCATGTCGAACATAGTTTGATGAGGCGTGACGTGATAGGGCGTGACGTGGTGGAGCGTGACATGATACGGCGTGACGTGATGACCCGTGACGGGTAAGGGTTGGTACCACACGAGTTTACCGTTGCCGGTCCAAAGACGGTAGACCGGGGCGGCGCCCACATTACGCGCCAGGGAGGGCAGGATGGCGGGTGGACGTGAGAACGCGAAAGCGTGAGATCGGGGGAGGGAAGGGGCGAGGTATTGTTGTTGGTTCTCTTGGCGTCTTGGCGGTTCAATTTGTAGTCTTGGTCTTCCTTTGTGTCCTTCGTGTCCTTTGTGGTTCAGCTGTTGATCTTTTCCGCGTTTATCTGCGGTTCCATCCTGGTTTCTTCACGCCGCCACGCGGCTGGCGCGCTTGCGCTCGTTCTCCAGCAGGAAGCGCTTGCGGATGCGGATCGATTTAGGGGTGATTTCGACCAGCTCGTCGTCGGCGATGAACTCGATCGCGGATTCCAGGGTGACCTGGATCGGCGGCGTCAAGCGCACCGCTTCATCGGTGCCCGAGGCGCGGATGTTGGTGAGTTGCTTGCCCTTGATCGGGTTGACGACGAGATCGTTGTCGCGGCTGTGGATGCCGATGATGATGCCCTCGTAGAGCGGGTCGCCGGGGCTCACGAACATGCGGCCGCGCTCCTGCAGCTTCCACAATGCGTAGGCGACCGCCTCGCCATTCTCCGCCGCGATCAGCACGCCGTTGCGGCGCTCCGCCATCTCGGGCTTCATCGGGCCGTCGTCGTCGAACACGTGGCTCATGACGCCGGTGCCGCGCGTCATGGTCAGAAAGTCCGACTGGAAGCCGATCAGCCCGCGCGCGGGGATGCGGTAGTCGAGCCGCACGCGGCCCTTGCCGTCGGATTGCATGTCCTGCAGGTCGCCGCGGCGTGCGCCGAGCGCTTCCATCACCGCGCCCTGGGTTGCTTCTTCAATATCCACCGCCAGCATCTCGTACGGCTCGCATTGGACGCCGCCGATTTCCTTCAACAGGACGCGCGGGCGCGACACTGCCATCTCGTAGCCTTCGCGGCGCATGTTTTCCAGCAGTATGGTGAGGTGCAGCTCGCCGCGCCCCGACACCTTGAAGATGTCCGGGTCGGCGGTGTCCTCGACGCGCAGCGCGACGTTGCTCATCACTTCGCGCTGCAGCCGCTCGCGCAGCTGGCGGCTGGTGACGTATTTGCCCTCGCGCCCGGCGAAAGGCGAGGTGTTGACCTGGAAGTTCATGACGAGCGTGGGCTCGTCCACTCGCAGCAGCGGCAGTGCTTCCGGGCGCGCGGGGTCGGTGAGCGTGACGCCGACGCCGACCTCCTCGATGCCGTTCACCAGCACGATGTCGCCGGCTTGGGCTTCCTCGGCGAGCACGCGCTCGAGCCCTTTGAACACCAGTACCTGGTTGACCTTGGCGATGACCGGCGTGCTCTCCGGACCGTGCAGCACCGCCACCAGCTGGCCGGAACGGATGCGGCCGCGGTTGACGCGCCCGATGCCGATGCGCCCGACGTAGCTCGTGTAGTCGAGCGAGCAGATCTGCAACTGGAGCGGGCCGTCGGGATCGTCGGCGCGCACCGGCACCTGCTCGAGGATGGCCTCGAACAGCGGGCGCAAGTCGGTGCCTGGCTGCGCCAGGTCCCGGGTCGCCGTGCCATTCAGCGCCGAGGTATAAATGATGGGGAAGTCGAGCTGCGCCTCGGTGGCGCCGAGCTTGTCGAAGAGATCGAAGGTGTGATTGACGCACCACTCGGCGCGCGCGCCGGGGCGGTCGATCTTGTTGACCACCACGATCGGTTTCAGCCCCAGCGCCAGTGCCTTGCGCGTGACGAAGCGCGTCTGCGGCATCGGCCCGTCGACGGCGTCCACCAGCAGCAACACGCCGTCCACCATGGATAGCACGCGCTCGACCTCGCCGCCGAAGTCGGCGTGGCCGGGGGTATCCACGATATTGATGTGCGTGCCTTCGTAGGTGACCGCGCAGTTTTTCGCCAGGATGGTGATGCCGCGTTCGCGCTCGAGGTCGTTCGAGTCCATCACGCGCTCAACCAGGTGCTGGTGCGCGGCGAAGGTGCCGGATTGGCGCAGCAGCTTGTCCACCAGCGTGGTCTTGCCGTGGTCGACGTGGGCGATGATGGCGATGTTGCGGATGGCGCGACCCGGACTCGGCGCGCGCAGCGGGGGGCGGGCAGGGTCGCAAGCGAGCGACGTGGGTACTTTCTCATTCATGTTATCGGTTCCGAGCGAGCCGTTTAGGTAAGGCTCTTGTTGCGGTGCAAAAGGGCGGCATTTTAGCATATAAATGACTGTTTTCTTGAATTTTCTTTACCTTGCCAGTAAAGTCCTGCATCAACTGAAGACCAACCGGCATTACCCCGTGCTTTTGAAAGATCTGCGTTTATCTGCGGCTTCAATAGCGTCAGGGTTTGCGCATGACCCCGTTCGAGCTGCTCGAACCGCGGTCGCTGCGCGAGGCCGCCGGATTGCTCGATGGCGCCGAGTCGCGCCCGGTCGCCGGCGGCACCGCTGTGATGCTGATGATGAAGATGGGCGTGCTGCGTCCGGCCCGGCTCGTCAGCCTGCGGGCGGTGGAGAGCAAGTACTCCACCATCGACGCGACTCCCGACGGCGATCTTCGCATCGGCGCCATGGCGAACCTGTCGGCGCTCGGGTGCTCGCCAGTCGTGAAGAGCCAGGCGCCGGTCATCATTCGAACCCTGAAGACGCTGTCCAACGTGCGCGTGCGCAATGTTGCTACCGTCGGCGGGCACCTTGCCCACGCCGACCCTCACCTGGACCTGCCGCCGGTGCTGATCGCGCTCGGCGCGAGCGTCACTATCGTGAATCCGGCCGGCGAGCGGACCCTGCCGCTCGATCAGCTCTACGCGGGCTACCTGGAGACGACGCTGGCGCGCAACGAGCTGATTGCGGAAGTAACCGTGCCGGCGCCGGCTGGCCGGCGCGCGGCCTATCTCAAGTGCACGACGCGGTCTGCCGACGACTGGCCGGCGCTGGGCGTCGCGGTCGTGCTCGATGCCGATGACGGGGTGGTGCGCAGCGCGCGCATCGTGATCAGCGCGGCGACCGACACGCCGACGCGGCTGGCGAAAGCGGAAGAGGCGCTGCGCGGCGCCCGCGTGGACGATGCCGTATTGCGCCGCGCAGGAGATGCCGCTGCCGCCGAGGCTCGCATGATCAGCGACCAGCACGGAACGGCGGCATACAAGCGCGAGCTTCTCCGAGTTTACCTAGCGCGCGCCGTGCGAGCCGCGCTCGCAGGTGACGCAGTGACGAAGTGACGCGGTGACAAAGTGAGCATATTAGAAAGCCACCCCCACCCTAGCCCTCCCCCTGAGGAGGAGGGAAGTATTTTTTTTCTATCCAAGATAGGAATCTCCTTCCCCCTCAGGGGGAAGGTTGGGATGGGCATCCTGTACTGCGCGACGCCCGTTCTCTCCTTCCCCCTCAGGGGGAAGGTTGGGATGGGGGTGGTTGTAAAGTCGATTCACGATTCACGATTCACGACTCACGAATTTTGATGACAGCGAAAGCGACATCAGGTGGCCCCGTCGGCCGCTCGATACCCCGCCTGGAGGCGAAGGCGAAGGTGACGGGCCGCGCCGAGTACGTGCACAACTTGCGCCTGCCCGGCATGCTGTACGGGAAGATCTTCCGCAGCACCATCGCGCACGGCCGCATCAAGCGCATTGACACGAGCGCTGCACGCGCTGTGGAGGGCGTTCATCGCGTCATCATCGGCGCGGACATCCGCTCCGTCATCCCGGACCCGCATTACGGGCCGGCGTTCCACGACCAGCCGATTCTTGCCTTCGAGAAGGTGCGCTACGCCGGCGAGCCGGTCGCGCTGGTGCTCGCAAGAGACCCGCACGTCGCGGAGGAGGCGGCGAGCCGCATCGTCGCGGAATACGAGGAGTTGCCCGCTGTATATGACGAAGTCGAGGCGATGACGTCGAAGGCGATCGTGCACGATGTCCTCAAGCCGGCCGGCACGTTCCCCGATCTCAAGCACCTGCAGGGCAAGAAGAACACCAACATCGCGCTCGACTACCACCTGCGCCGCGGCGACGCGGAGGCCGCATTCAAGAAGGCCGACAAGGTGTTCGAGCACACGTTCCGCACGCAGCAGGTGCTGCATTTGCCGCTCGAGCCGTTCGTTTCAGCCGCCGATCCGGGCAACGGCACGCTCACGATCCACACCGCTTCGCAGAGCCCGTCGTTCGTGCGCATCGAGATCGCGCGGCTGCTCGGCTGGCCGGAGAACAAGGTCCGGGTGAAAGTACCGTACCTGGGCGGGGGCTTCGGCGCGAAGCTCTACATCAAGCTCGAGGCGCTGGTCACCGCCGCCGCGCTGCTGACCGGCCGGCCGGTCAAGATCGCGCTCACGATGGAGGAGCAGTTCTTCACGCTCACCAAGCATGCGGCGACGCTGCGCATCAAGAGCGGCGTGACGAAAGACGGGCGCATCACGGCGCGCGAGTGCGAGGTGTGGTGGAACGGCGGCGCCTATGCCGACATCGGGCCGCGCATCACGCAGAAGTCCGGCTTCACCGCTGCCGGCCCCTACGACATCGAGAACGTGCGCATCGACTCGTATGCGCTCTACACCAATCTGCCGGCCGCCGGCGCGCTGCGCGGCTTCGGCATCCCGCAGCTGGTGTGGGCGTACGAAAGCCACACCGACCTGATCGCCCGCGAGCTGAAGATGGACCCGGTCGAGTTCCGCCGGAAGAACCTCCTGCACGACGGGCGGCCGCAGGCGACCGGCACCATCATGAAGGACGCGGCCATCGACAAGGTGCTCGAGCGGACGGCGGCGCGGCTGGGATGGGGCAAGCCATTCGACCGCGGCCACGGCACGCTGCGGCGCGGGCGCGGCATCGCGATTGGCTTCAAGGCCGTCGTCGCGCCCACGACCTCGGTGGCGATCGTCAACCTCTACGCCGACGGCAGCTGCGCGCTCTACTGCAGCACCGTTGACATGGGGCAGGGCTCCGACACGGCGATGGCGCAGATTGTCGCGGAAGTGCTGGGCATCCCGATCGAGTCCATCACGGTGGTGCATCCCGACACCGATGTCACGCCGTACGACATGGCGACGCTGGGCTCGCGCTCCACGTTCCACATGGGGCACGCCGTGCGGCTCGCGTCCGAGGAAGCGCGCGACAAGCTGCTGGCGCTGGCGCGGGAAGTCGGTGTTTCGGTCGAGACCACCCCGATCCGCGAGGTGTTCCAGAAGAAGTACGGGATGCAGGCGGGCAACATCATCGGCTCGGGCACCTTCGTTCCGACCTCCATGCCGACCGATCACGAGACCGGCCAGTGCGCGGATGTGACGCCATACTGGATGACCGGCGCGACCGGCGCGGAGGTCGAGGTGGACACCGAGACCGGGCGCGTCACCGTGACGCGGCTCATCAACGTCGCCGACCTCGGCCGGCCGATCAACCCGGAAATCGTCGAAGCCCAGCTCTCGGGCGCGGCGATCATGCAGTTGGGCTTCACGATGTCCGAGAAGATGGAGTTCAGCGCCGGGGCGTGCACCAACCCGTCGCTCGCCGATTACAAGATACCGGGGATGCTCGATATTCCAACGGGCATCGAGAACGAGGCGGTGGACGCCGAGCAGGGTAGCGGGCCGTTCGGCGCGAAGGGTGTCGGCGAGAGCGGGACGTTCGGTGTGTCGCCGGCGGTCGCCAATGCGATCGACGATGCCGTCGGCGTGAGGCTGATGTCCCTGCCGCTGACCGCCGAGGCGGTTTATCGCGCGCTGCGCGCGAAGCAAGGCAACCCGTTAAAGGATTAACTTCTTGAACCACAAAGGACACGAAGGACACGAAGGTTTCCCCAATATAGTGCTTGTCGAGTCTTCGTTTTTCCTTTGTGTCCTTCGTGTCCTTAGTGGTTAAAGATTTGGGTTTAGCGATGCGGACGATACGATTTAAGCTGAACGGCGAGGCGGTTTCCGCGGACATTCCATCTCATTGGAATGTCGTAGAGCTGCTGCAGGAGCGCTTCGCGCTCTACGGCGCGCGGGAGAGCTGCGGGCAGGGGCTGTGCGGCTGCTGTACCGTATTGGTAAACGGTTCCGCCGTGTCCGGGTGCCTGTACCTCGCGGCGTTTGTGGATGGCGCGGACGTCAGGACGGTCGAGCAGCCCGCGGCCGGCGCGGGCCTCGATGCTGTGCAGGAAGCGTTCATCGAAACCGGGGCCTTCCAGTGCGGGTTCTGCACGCCGGGGTTCGTGCTCATGACGCGCCAGTTGCTCGACGAGAAGCCGGACCCTGCGGAAGACGAGATCCGGCACTATCTCTCGGGGAACCTCTGCCGCTGCGCCGCCTATCCCGAGATCATCCGGGCGGTTAAACTGGCTGTCCAGAAACGCAAAAAATCCAAATTAGCCGCCGATGAACGCCGATAAGTTCAACAATAATTTTCACCGGCGTTCCAACCTCCAGTGTGAGAAGGAGAACTATTATTGGACCGGTATTGTTCTTCGTTGTTTCTGGCGTTTTGGCGGATCAGTTGTTGATAGAGTTTCGTTCTTATCGGCGTGTATCGGCGTTCATCGGCGGCTAATAGGGGTTTTCACTTGAGGCGATCCGGAAAGGGAAACCCGCTCGATCTCCGCGCCTGGCTGGACGAGGCGCGGAAGCTGGGCGAAGTCCGGGACGTTCGCGGCGCCGACTGGAACCTGGAGCTGGGCGCGATCAGCGAACTCAACGTGAAGAAGGACTTGCCTCCAGCGCTGCTGTTTGACGAGATCGCCGGCTATCCAAAGGGGTTCCGCGTCCTCACCTGCAGCACCAGCAGCCCCGGCAGGCTCGCGTCCATCCTGCGTCTCGGTGTCGAGAAGACCCATCACGCGCTGGTGCAGAAACTGCGCGGCAAGCCTGCATTCTGGCAATCGGAAGCGCCGAAGTACGATCCCGTGTCCGTCGAAGCCGGCCCAGTCCTTGAAAATATTAAAGGAGACGGGAAGGTGGATCTCTTCAGCTTCCCGTCTCCTTTCTGGCACGAGAAGGACGGCGGGCGCTACATCGGCACCGGGTGCTGCGTCGTTACCAAAGACCTGGATTCCGACTGGGTCAACGTCGGCACCTACCGCGTGCAGGTCCACGACCGGAACCACGTCGGGCTCGACATGGTGCCGGGCAAGCACGGCGCCATCCAATATGAAAAATACATGAAAGCGGGCAAGCCGTTCCCGGTGGCGATCGTGTGCGGCGCCGACCCGCTCGGCTATCTGATATCGGGCATCGAAGTGCCGTTCGGCATGTGCGAGTACAACTACATCGGCGCGATCCTTGGCGAGCCGGTGTCGGTGGTGAAGGGGCAGTTGACCGGGCTGCCGTTCCCGGCGGCTTCCGAAATCGTGCTGGAAGGCTGGGCGCATCCCGGTGACGTGCGCACCGAAGGGCCGTTCGGGGAATTCCATGGCTATTACCCCGGCAAGGCATCCAAAGCGCCGGCGGTCACGATCGAGCGCATCTATTACCGCAACGACCCGATCATGGTAGGCAGCCCGCCCGCCAAGCCGCCCAACGATTATTCGTATTCGAAGGCGGTGATGCGATCCGCCTTATTGTTCGACGCGCTGATCGCGTCCGGCGTGCCCGACGTGCAGGCGGTGTGGGCGCACGAGATCGGCGGCGCGCGCATGTTCAACGTGGTGTCGATCAAGCAGCGCTATGCCGGGCACGCCAGGCAGGCGGGGCACATCCTCAACCAGTGCGG
>CAZCGD010000548.1:0-2351 GCA_964498105.1 uncultured Streptomycetaceae bacterium | reverse complement strand
TTGGAGACGACGGAAAGGTTGTGTTCCACCATCAGCACCGTGCGGTTGACGGCGACGCGCCTGATCAGGGCCGAGATGCGCTCGACATCCACGTGCGTCATCCCCGCCGTCGGCTCGTCGAGCAGCATCATCTCCGGGTCGAGCGCGAGCGTGGTGGCGATCTCGAGCGCACGCTTGCGGCCGTAGGGCAGCTCGACCGCCATCGTGCTTTCGAAATTGGACAGTCCCACGTCGTTGATCAGTTCGCGCGCGCGGTCGTCGAACCCATTGAGCACGCGCTCGGAGCGCCAGAAGTCGAACGATGCCCCGCGCTTCCGTTGCAGTGCGATGCGCACGTTTTCGAGCACGGTGAGGTGCGGGAACACCGCCGAAATCTGGAACGACCGCACCAGTCCCATCCGGGCGATGCTCGAGGGCTTGAAGCCGGTGATCTCGCGCCCGTTGAAGAAGATGCTGCCGCGCGTGGGATCGAGAAAGTGCGTGAGCAGATTGAAACACGTGGTCTTACCGGCGCCATTGGGCCCGATCAACGCGTGGATGTTGCCGCGCCGCACCTTCAGGCTGACGCCGTTCACCGCGATGAAGCCCTTGAACTCCTTGGTGAGACCGCGCGTCTCCAGTATGTATTCGCTGGCGCTCATGAGCAGTGCTGCGTGACTGGTGACTCGTGACTGGTGAAAACCTCAACGCCTGCGCTAAATGCTCATTTCGCCAATGCATCCCGCATCTTTACGACGGCTTCCTCGACACGCTGCACCGCAATGACTTCCAGCCCCGCGATCGCCTGCCGGGGCTTGTTGGCGTGCGGGATCAGGGCGTGCGTGAAGCCGAGCTTGGCCGCCTCGCGCAGGCGTTCCTGCCCGCGCTGCACCGGCCGCACTTCGCCTGCCAGGCCTACCTCGCCGAACACCACCAGCTTGGCGGGGAGCGGCTTGTTTTTGAGAGAGGACACCACCGCCAGCATCACCGCGAGGTCGGCAGCGGGCTCGGTGATCTTCACGCCGCCGACGGCGTTAACGAAAACGTCCTGGTCGAAACAGGCGATGCCGGCGTGCCGATGCAGCACCGCGAGCAGCAGCGCGAGGCGATTCTGCTCGAGCCCGACGCTCAAGCGCCGCGGGTTGGGCGCGTGCGCCTCGTCCACCAGCGCCTGGATCTCGATCAGCATCGGGCGCGTGCCTTCCTGCGTCACCATCACGCACGAGCCGGCGACCTCGGCGCCGTGCTGGGACAGGAACAGCGCGGACGGATTGGCGACGCCTTTCAGCCCCTTTTCGTCCATGGCAAACACGCCCAGCTCATTCACCGCGCCGTAGCGGTTCTTGAAGGCGCGGATCAGCCGGAAGCGCGAGTGCGTGTCACCGTCGAAGTACAGCACCGTGTCCACCATGTGCTCGAGCACGCGCGGGCCGGCCAGCGTGCCTTCCTTGGTCACGTGCCCGATGAACACCATGGTGGTGGCGGTGCTCTTGGCGATGCGGGTCAGCCGCGCGGCGCATTCGCGCACCTGCGCCACCGATCCCGGGGCCGACTGCAGGTCGTCCGAATACAGCGTCTGAATGGAGTCGATCACCGCAACTTCCGGCTTCTCCGCCTTGACCACCGCCTCGATTCTGCCCAGATCGGTGTCGGGGCAGATGATCACGCCGCCCGCGTCCACGCCCAGACGCCGGGCGCGCAATGCGATCTGTTGCGGCGACTCCTCCCCGCTCACGTAAAGCGACTTGCGCGACTTGCCGATGCCGGCGAGCGCCTGCAGCAACAGCGTGGACTTGCCGATGCCGGGCTCGCCGCCGAGCAGCACTACGCCGCCGGGAACGAGGCCGCCGCCCAGCACGCGATCGAACTCCTCGATACCGCTCGGTATGCGGCTCTCCTCGCGCGCCTCGATCTCGGAGAGGCGTTGCGACTTGCCCGCTGCCACGACGCGCCCGTAGCGATTGGCGCCGGCGGACGCGGTTTCGTTGATGGTCTCGACCAGCGTGTTCCACGCCTGGCAATGCGGGCACTGGCCCTGCCACTTCAGGACCTGCCCGCCGCATTCGGTGCAGGAATAGACGGATTTGGATCTGGCCATAGTGCCGAATCAGCGTGATGAGTGACGAGCGACGGGTGCAGGGTATCAACAACGCACGACCGTCATGTTACGCGTACCCTGGAGACCACGCCGCCGCGCGCCCCGGACACCGGCGGGTCAAAACCTCGCCGCCCTACTTCGACGGGTCCGGGCCTTGCTTCCGATTGCGCTGCCCGTCCTCGGCGTCTCGCAGGCGCGTGTGCAGATGCCAGAACAGCACCACGATGAGCGTGGCGTTCATGGCGTAAATGCCGATCGCCGTGCGCACGACCTC
>CAZCGD010000547.1:0-2931 GCA_964498105.1 uncultured Streptomycetaceae bacterium | reverse complement strand
GGCGGCAACGGCGTGATGCTCGATTTCGGCGTCGAGAGATTCCTGCGCGACGCGGCGCTGTTCCTGCACCGGGACGCGACCGTGGACATCTCGCGCTTCAAGATCGTGAAGTCCATGTTCCCGCGCACCGCCGGCGTCTACGCCGGGCCCGAGAATTGATGAAGCGTGAGGAAATCCCCCCGACATATTCATGTCTCCCCCCTTTGACAAAGGGGGCAGGGGGGATTGGTGACGTGGTGGAGCGTGACATGGAGGAACGTGACGTGATGAGGCGTGACGCGACAACGCGTGAACCGATACGACGCGCGCCAGCGCCCCTCTCCCGAACGGACAGCCATTGGCAATAAACCTCGCGCTGACGCTGACGTTCTTCAATTTCGCCGGCGCCAATGCCGCGCGCATTCTGTTCACACTGTTCGCGCTTGAGCTGGGCGCGCCGGCCTACGCCGTCGGCCTGATCGGCGGCCTGCTCTACCTGTTTCCGCTGCTGCTGTCGTGGCCGATCGGCATGCTGGTGGACCGCCGCGGCTCGCGCGGCCTGCTGACCTTCGCCGCCGTGTGCGGCGCGGCCTCCCTCGCGCTGCCATACTTCGTGCCCACCCTGATGGCGCTCTACGTGGCGGCGGCGCTGAACGGCCTCGCGCTCGCGTTCTACCACGTCACGCTGCAGAACCTGATCGGCACTCTCAGCACGCCGGAGGACCGCCCGCGCCATTTCAGCAACTTCAGCCTGGCCGGCTCGCTCACCAATTTCTTCGGCCCGCTGATGGCCGGGTTCGCGATCGACTACGCGGGGCACGCGGTGGCCTGCCTCGCGATCGCGTCGCAACCGGTGGTAGCGCTCGCGCTGCTGCTGGTCTGGGGCGGCCGGTTCCCGGGCGGCAAGCCGTCCGCGGCGAGCGGACCGGGCGCGTTCTCGGCGCTGAGGGATCCCAAAATCGTGCGCATGCTGCTGACCAGCGGCATCGTGCAACTGGGCCAGGACCTGTTCCAGTTCTATCTCCCGATCTACGCCTACGCGGCCGGGCTGTCGGCTTCGGTGATCGGCGGCATCGTGGCGACGCTGGCGGTGGCCTCGTTCGTGGTGCGGATGTTTCTCGCGCGCCTCGTCAAGCGGTTCTCAGTGGAACAACTCCTTACCTGGTCGCTTTTCACCGGCGCGATCGGCTTCGCGCTGGTGCCGTTCACCGGCAATGCCGTCCTGCTCGGCGCGATCGCCTTCTTCTTCGGCCTCGGCATGGGCCTCGGCGTGCCGCTCACCGTGATACTGATGTACAGCCATTCCACGGAAGGACGCTCGGGGCAGACGCTGGGGTTGCGGCTGACCACCAACAACTTCGTGCGCGTGACGGGGCCGATCGTGTTCGGGGCCGTCGGCACCGCGCTCGGCCTGCCGCCGGTGTTCTGGATCAACGCAGCGGCGATGGTCTGCGGCGCGCTGCTGGTGCGGGCGGGCAAGGACCGCTAGAAACCCAACGCGAAAGGAGAGAGGAGAGAGGAGAAAGTAAAACCCGTCAGGTAAGCCTCTTTTCGCCTCTCGCCTCTCGCCTCTCGCCTCTCGCCTCTCGCCTTGCTTTTACCGGCTCGTTTCCGGTCCGGCCTGAACAGCATACAATCGCCTGAATGAACGTCGCACCAAACTCCAGCCGTCAACGCGGGGCTACCGGCCGCTGGTTGCTGTTGGCGCTCACCCTCGCGCTGTTGCTGTGGTGGTTCGGACCCTGGGAATCGAGCCCGGGCGGCAGGAGCGCCGTGCCGGCGGAGCCGCGCGCGGTACTCGCCCGCGGCTCGCTCGCCGAGGACGAGCAGAACAACGTCGAGGTGTTCAGGAAAGCCTCGGTGTCCACCGTCAACATCACCGCGCTGGAGACGGCGCGCAGCAACTTCTCGCTCGATGCAACGCAGGTGCCGAAGGGCACCGGCAGCGGCTTCATCTGGGACGAGCGCGGGCACGTGGTGACCAACTTTCACGTCATCCAGGACAGCAGCGGCGCGCGCGTCACGCTGTCCGACCAGAGCACCTGGAAAGCGTCGCTGGTGGGCGTGTTCCCGGACCGCGACCTGGCGGTGCTGCGCATCGACGCCCCGAAAGAGAAGCTCGCGGCCATTGCGGTGGGCACCAGCAAGGACCTGCAGGTGGGACAGAAGGTCTACGCCATCGGCAATCCGTTCGGCCTCGACCAGACGCTGACCACCGGCATCATCAGCGCGTTGAACCGCGAGATCGAGTCGGTGACGCAGCGCCCGATCCGCGGCGTGATCCAGACCGACGCCGCGATCAATCCCGGCAACTCGGGCGGGCCGCTGCTCGATTCCGCCGGGCGGCTGATCGGCGTCAACACCGCGATCTACAGCACGTCGGGCGCATCCGCCGGCATCGGCTTCGCCATCCCGGTGGACGAAGTGAACCGCGTCGTGCCGCGCCTTATCCGCGACGGCAAGTTCGTGCGGCCCGCGCTCGGCATCCAGGCGGCGCCGCTGCAGTATCAGACCCCCGCGGGAGCCCGGAATGGCGTGGCGGTCGTGGGCGTGCTGCCGCGCGGCGCGGCGGCCGCCGCCGGCATCAAGCCGATCCAGCGCGGCGCGGCGGGTGAATCCGTACCCGGCGACATCATCATCGCCGTCGGCGGCAAGCCGGTCGCCAGCCTGGACCAGCTCCTGGAAGCGCTCGAGCAGCACCGCCCGGGCGACACCGTCACCCTGTCGCTCCTGCGCGACGGCAAGCCGGTCGAATTGCCGGTAAAGCTGGGCGCACCAGAGTGAGCGCCATGCGAGGCCGGCGGTTCGCCGTGGAGCAACCATCGTTCGGTTAAATTTCTGGAGGAGACAACCATGGATCGCAGGACTTTTACCGGAGTGCTCGCGGGTACTACCGCGATGACGATGCTCGGTTGCGCGGGAAAAACGAAGGAATCCGCGGCCGAGCCGAAG
>CAZCGD010000546.1:0-1700 GCA_964498105.1 uncultured Streptomycetaceae bacterium | reverse complement strand
GCACGCCGAAGGCGCCCGGGATCAGGCGCTGAAGCTCATGCATGCAGCCGCCGACCTCGAGAACGCCCGCGTGAAGCACGTCGCGATGGAGAATGAACTCTATCCGCTGCGTGAACTGCTTGCCGAACTGCTGCTCGAGACCGGTCAGGCTGTGGCCGCGTTGCGTGAGTTCGAGACATCCCTCAAGGCGACCCCCAACCGCTACCGCGCGTTCTACGGCGCCGCGCGCGCCGCGGAAGCTGCCGGCGACCGGCAGAAAGCCGCGGACTACTACGCGAAGCTGGTGGCGCTGACGAAGAACGCCGACAGCGCGCGGCCGGAACTTGCGCGCGCGAAGGCGTATCTGGCGGCGAGGTAGCCTGGCATTCGATGCTGCGCGTATTGCAGTTTTTGCTGTTGGTGTTTGCCGCGACGATCTCGCCGATCCTGCACGCCGTGGACACCGAGGAGCAGCCCGGCGTGGGTGCGCTCGACCCCGACTATGCTGCCGGCAGGAAAGCCATCGAGGCACGCAACTGGAACGCCGCGATCAAGTCTTTCTCCTCCGCCGCGCTGCGGGCACCTGACAACGCCGACCTGCAAAACTATCTCGGATTCTCCTACCGCAAGCTCGGGCAACTCGAACCGGCGTTCAAGCACTACCAGCGGGCGCTCGCGCTGAATCCCCGCCACCGCGGCGCCCACGAGTACATCGGCGAGGCCTATCTCATGGCGGGCGACCTCGCCAATGCGCGAAAGCATCTCGAGGAACTCCGCAAGATCTGCCTGCTGCCGTGTGAGGAGTTTGCAGATCTGGAGAAGGCCATCGCGGTTTTTCGCGCAAAGCCCTCCGCGGGCACGCGTTGACGTTGAACTTTTCCAGCGTTCCTTGATCTGAATCAAGTCTGTTGCCCCGTAGTGATTGCGTTACGGCATGTACATCGCTAGTATCGGCGTCATGGTCCCGTCCAAGTCGTTGCGCAGGTTCGCGGCATACGCCGCCGCCGTGCTGTTCCTGGCATGCCAGGGTATGGCTGTCGCGAGCGCGCCATCGCCCGCGTTTGCGCAATCGGGCGCGGCTGCGGCGCAAGGACCATGTCACGACGCCGGAGGAGAAGCCGGCAAGAATGCCGGAGACGGCTGCTTGGCCCAGTGCCAGTTTCAGAACGCTTCGTCCACCCCGTCCAAGGTCGTTTATTCCACGATTGATCTGCCGGCGATCGTGGTTGCTTTCGACCGCTTCGTCGCCGTGGCCAATTCCGCACCGCCAGTCGTATTGTGGCTGGCACGGATCGAGTCGCCTCCTCTCACCATCCTCCACTGCTGCCTGCGTAACTAGATCCTCCGCGTTGCATCGCGGCGGCCATCGTGGCCGTCCGTCGTGACATCCACATGCGGAGGATTTATGCGTTTCATCTTGTCGTACGCTGCGCGCGCGCACTGGCGCGCGCTACTTGGGCTGGTTCTGGTGGTAACGGTTTCGCCGCTCGCGCACGCGGCCGAGCCGCCCCCTGGACGCGGCGAGCAACTTCCAACACAGCCGTCGGCCCCGCAGCAGCGCGCCACATCCCTGGCGCAACTGGTCGCCGAAGCGCTGCAGAACAATCCCGAAATCCAGGCTGCCCGCAAGGAATGGGAGGCAGCGTCGCAGCGTGTCGCGCCGGCGGGATCGCTCGATGACCCCATGCTGGAAGCAGGCGTGATCAACCTGCCGACCGATT
>CAZCGD010000545.1:0-6068 GCA_964498105.1 uncultured Streptomycetaceae bacterium | reverse complement strand
GGCGGCGCCGCTGGCACACTAAACGTCTTCGACACGGCGACAGGCGCGCCCATCGATAGCGACTTGGTAGGCGTGCTTCCCACCGGCGTCGCGGTGAGCCCCGACGGCAACCTCGTGTATGTCTCCAACCAGGGCAGCGGTACGGTCAGTGTTTACAACACCCTCGCCAACAGCATGGCGGTTGTGTTGACCGTTCCGGTAGGTACGGCGCCTACCGGCATCGCGATTGCGCCAGATGGAACGCAGGTCTACGTGGCGAACCGTGGCAGCAATGACATCAGCGTCTTCGATGCAACCACCGGAGCCGCAGCGCAGTTTTCGCCGCTCGGCGTGGGTACGGCGCCGATCGCGGTCGCGATCAACCCACAGGGCACGACGGCCTACGTGAGCAACGTCTTGACGAGCCCGGTCGTCGTAGAAATAGGCGGCATGCGAACCCTGACCATCGCCCGTGCTGGAACCGGGATCGGTCAGGTGCGATCGAGTCCAGCCGGCATCGACTGCGGCACGCAGTGCCAGGCGCAGTTTCCCGCGAATACGAACGTAACACTTACTGCCACCCCGGCCAGCGGATCATCCTTTACCGGTTGGAGTGGTAACAACGCGGACTGCTCGAACGGAAACGTTACTCTCAGCACGAACATGAACTGCCTCGCCACCTTCACGTCGAACACGCCGCCACCATCGCAGTCGACTCCGCCGCCCGGCAGCTGCTTCATCGCGACGGCGGCCTACGGAAGCTCGATGGCAGGCGAGGTCGTGACGCTGCGCCGATTCCGCGACGATCACCTCATGAAGAGCGCAGCAGGGCGCAGGTTCGTCAGCCTGTATTACCGATATTCGCCGGCGGTTGCGGACTACATCCGCGAGCGCGACTCGCTCCGCGCGGCGGTGAGGTGGGGGCTGTGGCCACTGGTGTCCGCCATCAAGCACCCCGCGCCCGCGACGACCATTGCTCTTGTTCTTGCGCTTCTGATCATCCGTATCAGGCGCGCGAGCGCATCGCCGGAGGCCAGGTGAAATCAGTGCACCGGCTGAGCTGTCCCGGGATTCTCGGACACTGTAATTCAGGACTGCGCTGCCAGGCTCAGCGCACCTTGACGATGCCCTCGGGTGCGGGCTTGGCGGGGAGCCGGATTTCCTGAATGGCGCCCGACCGGCTGACCAGCACATGGTCGGCGCGCACTTCCGCGAGCGTGACACCTGCTGCGATTTCCCTGCCCGCGCGCAATGCGAGCGGTGGCCGGCCGTCCACTGCCAATAGCGCAATTCCCTGACCGCGTTTGCCCTGCGCAATGACGCCCACCAGCTTGATGTTGCTTCCGTCGGCGCCCGGCAGCGCGCCGAATAGAAAGGCAATCGGGGCGATGTCCGCCGCCTGAGTGCGTGGGGCGGGATTGCCCACGGTGACAGGGCGCACGGGCTCGGACGGTGTCCGCCGCGCAGTGAAGTCCAGCACCCAACCGGTAATCGTCACTGCGAGCGCCAGCACCAGCACGAACGTGAATAGGCGCGGCAGGTTCGCGCCGGAGAGACCGATCCGCTCCCACGGCCGATTGCGCACCATCGATCCGGCGCCGCGCATCATGCCAACCAAACGATTCACCTGGCTCAATTGATCTCCCGCTGCGCCGATGATAGATGCCGCAGGCGCGCCAGTAAAGCAGTCGCCCCCAACCATGGCAGGGAATAGTGCACTGATTTCGCTCCGACGGACCCCCGGAGCTTCTTGCTCTTATAGTGGAGCGGAAACATAATGCGGGGCATGTACCCGCATTGTGCGGTGCCTCGCGTGATTGGGGAAACAGGATGAGTGGCATGCTCTGCGATGCAAGCCGGGCCGCGCGATTTCCGCGCGGCTTCACGCTGGTCGAGATCATGGTGGTGGTGGTGATCCTCGGCATCCTCGCGGTGCTGATCGTGCCGCGAGTCGTTGGCCGCACCGACGAGGCGCGCGCGGTAGCGGCGAAGCAGGACATTGCGGCCACCATGCAGGCGTTGAAGCTCTATCGTCTGGACAACGGCCGCTATCCCACCACGGAGCAGGGCCTGGCGGCGCTGGTCACCAAGCCGCAGGGCCTGCCTGCTTCGTCGAACTGGCAGAAGTATCTCGACCGGATCCCGAAGGATCCGTGGGGCAACGTCTATCACTATCTCAACCCCGGGGTGCGCGGCGAAATTGACGTGTTTTCACTCGGAGCCGATGCCCAGCCCGGCGGCAGCGGCGCCGATACCGACATCGGTTCGTGGGACCTGTAGCTCTGCTCCCATGCGCCGCGGCGGCTTCACGTTGATCGAGCTCCTGGTCGTGATCGCCATTCTCGGCATCGTCGCGGCGGCGGTCGCGCTGTCGGTGTCGAGGAGCGACGGCCGGTTGCTGCAGGAGGAAACCGCGCGACTCGGCGCCCTGTTCCGCATCGCGCAGGATGAGGTGCGGGTGACGGGGCGGGCGCTGGTGTGGGAGGCCGATATCGAGGGCTACCGCTTCCGCCTGCTCGATGAGGAAGCGGCGCGCGACTGGACGGACGAGGTCCTGCGCCCGCGGACCTGGCCGTTCGAAGTGCGCGGCATCGAGGGCGGGCGCATCGTCTTCGGCCGCGAACCGCTGCTCGAACCGGCGACATTGCGCATCGCCACCGCCGAGCGTGACGTGCGGCTTGCGCTCGACGCCTTCGGCACGCTGAGGCCGTCCGAATGAGGAATGGTCGCGTGCACGGCTTTACGCTGATCGAGATGCTGGTGGCGCTTGCGATCGTCGCCGTGGCGCTGCTGGCGGGAGTGCGGGCGGTGGGCACGATGGCGCAGACGAGCGCCGAGCTGAAGCTGCGCCTGCTCGCGCAAGTCGCCGCCGAAAACCGCATCGCCGAGCTGCGCGCCGCGCGCGCCTTCCCCGGCATCGGCAGCCGCACGGTCGCGTGCCCGCAGGGGCGCGTGCCGCTCGAATGCGTCGAGGAGGCGAAGGCAACGCCGAACCCGCTCTTTCGCCGCATCGAGGTGCGCGTGTACGCGGGTGACGACCGCGAACGGTTGCTCGCCGAGATGATCGGCATTCTGCCGCGCGAGTCCTGAAACCAAAAAATGGACAGGATTAACAGGATCAACAAAATCAAGAACCGATCAAAAACAAAACAATGGACAGGATTAACAGGATTAACAAAAACAAGAATCAAAACAGAAGAACGATCTTACTGTTTTTGATTTAATCATGTAAATCCTGTTAATCCTGTCTATTATGTTTTTTACAGGTTTGTGAAATGAGTTCAAAACGTAGCGTGCGGGGATTCACGCTGGTCGAGATGCTGGTGGCGATCGCTCTTCTCGGGCTCCTCGGCGTCATTTCCTGGCGCGGCCTGGACTACGTAACCGGGCAGCGCGAGCGCATCGACTGCGACACCGAGGAGCTCTCGCGCATCCTGCGCGTGCTGTCGCAGCTCGAGCGCGACGTCGTGCAACGCGCGCCCGATGTCGTGCTTCCTGCGCAAGCCGCGCCCGGTCTGCTGCCGGCGTCGATCGCCGTGATGCCTGCCGCTGATGGCGGTGTCGCGCTCGAGATCGTGCGCATCGCGCCCCGTGCCGGCGGGCCGGCGCGCGCGCAGCGCATTGTCTACCGCATCGCCGACGCGGTGCTGACGCGCAGCGCGTCGCCCGCCGGAACGGAGTTGCCAGTCGGGCAGGTGACCGATCCGGTGGCATTGCTGCCAGGAGCGCGGCGGCTTGCCGTGCGCGCGTTCGCCGGCGGCTTCTGGTCCGAGACGGGCACCGGCGACGTCGGCGTGCAACCGCCCACGCGGGCCACCGGCCTCGAAGTGGCGATCGAAGCCGCCGACGGCGCGCGTTACGTGCGGGTGTTCGCGCTATGAGGGGCCGGGCGGAGCGCGGCGCGGCGGTCGTGATGGCGATGCTGGTGGTCGCGGTGACGGCGACGCTGGTCAGCGGCGTGTTCTGGCGGCAGAGCGTGATCATGCGCCAGGCGGAAAACGAGCTGTCCTATGCGCAGGCGAAATGGCTCATCCGCGGTGCGATCGACTGGGCCGGTGTCATCCTGCGGGAGGACGCGCGCACCTCCAGCGTGGACCACCTTGGCGAACCCTGGTCGGTGCCGCTCGCGGACACGCATTTGAACCAGGACGACGGGCGCGATCCCGTCTATCTCGCCGGTGAAATCCGCGACGAGCAGGCAAAATTCAATCTGCGCAATCTCGCGGGACCGGAGGGCGTGAACCCGCGCGAGCTGGCGGTATTGCGCCGACTGCTGGCGCTGGTCGGCGCAGCCGAAAGGCTCGCTGACCCGATAGCGGAGCGCGTGCTGGCCACGGTGCCGGGCGAGGGCGGGCGCAAGCAGACTGCCCTCGGGCTCGCCTCGATCGACGATCTGCTCGGGCTGAACGACGTCGGCGCCGCCGCCATCGAGCGGCTGCGGCCATTCGTCACGGTGCTGCCGCAGCCGACGCCGGTCAATGCCAACACCGCGCCCGCGGAGGTGCTGGCGGCCCGCTTCGAGAAATTCGCGCTCGCCGATGCGCGGCGCCTGGTTGCAAGCCGCGACCGCGCGTTTTTCAAGGACCGGACCGATGTCCTGAACCGCATCGGGGAACTCAAGCTCCAGGCAACCGATGCGGAGATCGGGGTGGCGACGCGGTTTTTCTCCGTGGTCGGGTCGGTGAGCTACCGGCGCGCGCGCCTGCACGCCGAGGCGCTGCTCAAGCGCGAAGCCAACCGGGTGGAAGCAGTGTGGCTGCGGGAGGCCGCGTGAAGGCGCTGCGCGTGCGGCTCTGCCCGCTCGGCGAGCTGGACGCCGATTCCGCGCTCGATTTCGAAATCTTCGACGGCGAGCAGCGCGTGCTGGAGCGCGGCATCGCGGTGCCGGGAGCGCTGCCGCGGCTCGCGCGCACGGAGCTCGTGATCGCGGCGCCCGACACGCTGCTGATCGACGCCTCGTTGCCGCGTCTTTCGGGCGCGCGGCTGCGCGCGGCGCTGCCCTCGCTCGCCGAGCCGATGCTGCTCGGCGACATCGAGCGCGCGTTTGTCGTCGCCAGCCGGCCCGATGCCGCGGGACGCGCGACGCTCGCGGTGCTCGATCGCGCGCTGTTCCAGCGCGCACTCGAGTTGTTTGCCCGGCTCGGGATCGTGCCGGCCAGCGCCACCCCGGAGCCGCTCACGCTCGCCGCGGGCGGGGGAAGGTGGCGACTTCGCCTCGGCCGCGCCTACGGCAGCTTGCGCATGGGCGAACGGCTCGGCATTGCGTGTTCCTATTCCGGGGGCGCGGATCCGCCGGTGGAATTGCACCTTGCACTGGAGCAAGCGGGCGCGGCAAGGCCCGAAGCGATCGAGGTCGAGGGAGAATGCGACAGCGCGGCCTGGGCCGCATCGCTTCGCGTGAAAGTACTTGCGGTTACTCCCGACCGCACGCGCGCTGCGCCGGTCGCACTCGAATTGCTGCAATATGAATTCGCGCAGCGGATGGTCGACTGGCGCGCCTGGCGCCTGCCCGCCGCGCTGGCCGCGGCGCTCGCGCTCGCCTGGATCGCCGGCCTCAACATCGACGCCTGGTTGAAGCTGCGCGAGGAGCGGCAGCTGCGCAGCCAGATTAATGCGGTGTTCCGCGAAGCGTTTCCGCGGGTGCCGGTGGTGCTCGATCCGGTGGCGCAGATGCGGCGCGCGCTCGCCGACATGCGCGCCGGCGCCGGCACCGGCGACGCCGGGGATTTCCTGCCGCTTGCCGCGAGCTTCGCGCAAGCCGTGCAGGCCGATGCCGAAGCGGTGCGGCTGATCGAATATCGCGACCGCGCGCTGCAGGTGCGCTTCGAGCCGCGGGCCGTGGACTCGGCGGCGAAGCGCGACGCGCTCATCGAGCGCCTGGCGAAGGGCGGGCTGACCGCGAAATTTTCCGAATCGACGTTGAGCGTGCGCAAGGGAGGCGGGACGTGATCGCCAGCCTGCGCGCGTGGTGGCTCGGGCTGGCCCGCCGCGAGCGGGCGATGACGGCCGCGGCCGCGTCGTTCGTGCTGCTGGCGCTCCTCTATCTGATCGCGATCGAGCCCGCGTGGAAGGCGCGCGCGCGGCTGGAG
>CAZCGD010000544.1:0-1515 GCA_964498105.1 uncultured Streptomycetaceae bacterium | reverse complement strand
CAGCGCGAGCCAGGGGTTGTTGCGCGAATCGTCGCGGGTGGCGTAACGCCGGCTGCCGAAGGAGTGCGCCAGAGAATTGATGGTGAAGGTCGCGTGATAGAGGACGACGGTGGAGATACAGAAGCCCCACACGACGAGTTGTGCCCCGTTGGTGCCGAGGCCCGGAGCGAAATGCTCGAGAAGCGCGCCGATCGCATACAGGGCGACGCACAGCAGCGCCGGGACCAGAGCGTCGTAACGGTCAAGAAAGCGCAACTCGGGGTAGCGGGCGAGGCGGGCGACCAGCTCGGTGCGCGTCGCGAAGTTCTCGCGCGCCATGAACCAGCCCATGTGGCTCCACAGGAAGCCGTGCTGGAGCGACGAATGGCTGTCCTGCGGCAGGTCCGCATGCGCGTGGTGGTGGCGATGCTGCGACGCCCACCACAGCGGGCCGCGCTGCACGCCGGAGGCCCCGAGCAGCGCGAAAGCGAACTGGGCGGCGCGCGAGGTGCGGAACGCGTTGTGCGAGAAATAGCGGTGATAGAAGCCGGTGATCGCGAACATGCGCAGCATGTAGAGGCCGGCGGCCACGAGCAGGGCAGTGGTGCTGACGCCAACCCAGAACACGGCGAGACAGCCGAGATGCAGGCCGATGAACGGCAGCTGCCGCGTCCAGTCTATGCAGCGCGGCTGGTCGCCGGATGCTCCGGCCACCACGGTTGTGTTGTCGAACCAGCAGGCGAGGCTTTTCCAGGAACCCGGCGCGTGCCGATCGTTCCTGGCGGTCACTTCTTCCATTGCTGGGGCACCTTTTGCACGCGGGCCACGTCGTAACCTTGCTCGGCGACGAACTTGAGCAGGCGCTGGTAGTCGGCCTCCGGTATCTGCGGTGTGCGCGCCATAATCCAGAGGTAGTCGCGCCGCTCGCGGCCGATCACGGTCTGTCCGTAGTCCTCGCTGAGATACGCGATGCGGTAATCGGCCTTGATCGGCCAGATGAACTGCATGCCCCACACGGCGTTCGACTGGCGGTCCAGCACGTAGCCGCGCGGGTTGTAGCGCTTGGTGACGCCGTCGAATGCGCCGTCTCGGAAGGTGAAGGTAGTGGCGATCGTGCCGTCATCGTCGAGGCGGTACGACTCGACCGCGTTATGCGCGCCCTTCTCGATGAAGGTCGGGATGTTGGCGATCACGTACCAGTCGCCCATGAAACGCTGCAGGTCGACGTGCGCGGCGGTGGCGATGGGTTTCATCGGGGTGCTATGGCAGCCGCCGGGCAGCAGCACTGCGGCGATCCGGCCCAATAGGCGTTTGAGTTCCATGCGGTATGCATCCTCATTTCAATTGGTAGCGCAGAAGGCGGCCGCCATTGACGGTGGACTGCAGTGCGAGCCACTCCCGGTCGGCGGAATACCAGAGGTCTATGGGGTGCTTCGTACCGGTGATGCGGTAGCGGCTGGCGGTGACCGTTGCGCCGCGCACCGTGATCTTTTCTTCGCCGAGTTCGGTGACCTGCACCGCCGCGTACTCGCCGGT
>CAZCGD010000543.1:0-3618 GCA_964498105.1 uncultured Streptomycetaceae bacterium | reverse complement strand
CCGGCGCCCAGCCGGAAGCGCTCGGCGTTCAGCTGCGTTGCGCTGCCCGCCCCCGCCGACGCGTAGGTCAGCGTGCCGGGCTTCGCCTTGGCGGCGGTAACCAGGTCCTTCACCGAGCGGACTCCTTTCGAGGGCGCGATGACCAGCACGTTGGGCAGGTTGGCGAGCGGCGTGATCCCGGTAAAGTCGCGCAACGTGTCGTAGGGCGCGTTCGGATAGGTAGTCGGCGTCACCGTGTACGACGAGGAGTGCACGAGTATCGTGTGGCCGTCGGGGTTGGCCTTGGCGGCGACGCCCATGCCGATCGTGCCGCCGGCGCCTGGACGGTTCTCGATCACGAACGTCTGGCCAAGTTGGGCGCCCAGCCGCTCGCCCACTATGCGCGCGACGGCGTCGGTAGCGCTTCCCGCCGTGAACGGGACGACGAACCGCACCGGCCGGTTTGGCCAGCCCGTGGCCGGGTCGGTCGCGGCGGTCTGAGCGAAAGAGCCTGCGCTCGCGGCAAGCAAGGACGCCACCACGGCCAGAGACCTTAACAACAGTTTTTTCATTTTCAGCTCCTCGTCTGACTGTCGGTATCGTAGCAGGAACATGCGTGCTGGCAGTCTCGAGCGCGGCCCCCATCCGCCCGCGGACAACGACCTTTTTAGCGTGATAACATACGTTATAACGTCGCTACGGAGGCCTCTCGACATGAAGCTCAAGATCACCGCTGTCGGCAACTCGGCCGGCGTCATCCTGCCCCGGGAACTGCTGGCGCGCCTGCGCGTCGCCAAGGGCGACGCGCTCTACGCCACCGAGCTGCCCGACGGCATCAAGCTCACACCCTTCGACGCCAAGCTTGCCGGTGAGATGGAAGTCGCGGAGCGCGTGATGCGCAAGCGCCGCACCCTGCTGAAAAAGCTGGCCGGGAGCTGACCGTGATCGTCTGGCTCGAAAAGGCGCTCGCGCTCGCCATCCACAATCGCCAGCTCGCCGAGCATGGCGGCAGCGCCGGCGTGCGCGACGAAGGATTGCTCGAATCGGCGCTGGCCCGTCCGCAGCAGCTCCATGCCTACGGGGATCCCGCGCCCGACCTCGCCGATCTTGCGGCGGCGCTGGCGTACGGGCTCGCGCGCAACCACCCTTTCGTGGACGGCAACAAGCGCACCGCCGCGGTCGCCTGCGAAACCTTCCTCGAATTGAACGGTGCGGCGCTCGCGGCGGAGGACCTGGAGTTGTACCCGCTCTATCTTGCGCTCGCCGAAGGCAAGCTCAAAGAGCAGGAATTCGCCGCCTGGCTGCGTGGGCACGTGCGCCTGCGCAGGCGGGGCGAAGCGCACGAACCGCGGCCGGCGTACAAGGCCAAGGCGCGTGCGGCGCGGCCGCGGCGCAGGGCGCTGAATAAATAGGGTCAGCTCACTCTGACCCTATTTATTCAGAGCGGGCGCGGACGCAGGAAAAGGGGACTGCTTTCAAAATGCGGTATCGAGCATGGAGAGGGTGGTGCGCTACGCGCGATGCAATCGCCCGTGTTGGCCAGCGGCTCGGGGTTTAGCTTACAATCGGCTCTCGCAATCATGCAAGTCTTGCTGGCGCGTGCGTGCCGGTCGATTTTTCTTATGGCGCAACCATCCATTCCAGCGTTGTCCTCCCGCGGCATGCAGATGCCGGCCATCGCCTTCGGCACCTCGCAACTCGGCAACTGTGGCGAGATCGTCGCCAACGCGCTGAAAGTCGGCTATCGCAACATCGACACTGCGTGGAAGTACGGCACCGAGA
Source organism: uncultured Streptomycetaceae bacterium (assembly GCA_964498105.1). GTDB lineage: Bacteria > Pseudomonadota > Gammaproteobacteria > Burkholderiales > SG8-41 > SG8-41. The sequence goes on along the minus strand of CAZCGD010000543.1, from coordinate 1,857 downwards.
AGGGCGTCGGCGAAGGCATGAAGGCGTCCGGCGTGCCGCGCCAGGACATCTTTCTCGTCACCAAGGTGTCGCACGAGTACCTGCGCGCCGACGCCTTTGCGAAATCGGTGGAGGAAAGCCTCGCGCGCCTGCAAACCGATTACGTGGATCTCCTGTTCGTGCACTGGCCGGCCATCGACGGCACCCCCCTCGCGGAGACTATGGGCGCGCTGGCGAAAGCGAAGCGCGCCGGCAAGGCGCGCCATATCGGCGTTGCCAACTTCAACATTGCGATGGTCGAGGACGCCATGCGGCTGTGTCCCGAGCCGCTGGCGGTGCTGCAGGCCGAGTACCACCCGTACCTCGACCAGGCGAAGGTGCTGGCGTTCTGCCGCAAGGCCGGGCTCGCCTTCATGGCCTATTGCCCGCTCGGCCGCGGACGCCTGTTCCAGGACCCGGTGCTGGCTGAAATCGCCAAGGCCCGTGGCAAGACCCTCGCCCAGGTGGCGCTGCGCTGGTCGGTGCAGCAAGGCAATATCGCCCCCATCCCGCGCTCCTCGAACCCCGAGCACATGGCCGAGAGCCTGGACGTGTTCAATTTCTCGTTGACCGATGCCGAGATGAAGCGCATCCACGCGCTCGCGCGGCCGGACGGACGGATCGCGAACCCGGCGGGACGGGCGCCGAAATGGGATTGAGAGACGAGGGAGTGAGCCGGGGTTTCGAATAACGTGCCTGCGCACGTTAGAGCCGGCGAACGCCCGACCCGATGCAGCGGGGCGGGCCGGAGGGATGAGGGATGAGGGATGAGGAGTTTGCAGTTTGCAGTGGGCAGTTTGTAGTTACTGCCAACTGACGGCTGCCAACTTTGGACTAGACTCACAAATCACGACCCGAGGAGAAAACAGGCATGAAGCCAGTCACGAGTCACCGGTCACGAGTCGCTCGCCTGTGCGTGATGGGCTGCGCGCTGCTCGCCGCGCCGCAAGCGCACGCGCAAGCGTTCCCGTCGAAGAACATCCAGATGGTCGTGCCCTACGCCGCCGGCGGCTCGATTGACTTCTACTCCCGCGCGATTGCCCAGCGGCTCGGCCAGGAATGGGGCCGGACCGTGATCGTGGACAACCGTGTCGGCGCGAGCGGCATGATCGGCACCGAGATCTTCATCAAGCTGGAGCCCGACGGCCACGCGCTGCTCGGCCACACCTCCTCGTATCCCGCCACCGCCGCGGTGCGCGCGAAGCTGCCGTTTGATCCGGGGCGGGCCATCGTTCCGGTCGCGATGATCGCGAAGGCCCCGATGCTGGTCGCGATCCACCCGTCGGTGCCGGCGAAAAACGTGAAGGAGCTGATCGCGGTCGCGAAAAAGACCCCGGGCGGCCTCAACTACGGCTCGTCCGGATCCGGCGGCAACAACCACTTCTCGGGAGCGCTGTTCGCCGCGGCGGCGGGCGTCAAGATGACGCACATCCCGTACAAGAGCATCGCGCCGGCGGTTACCGCGATTGCCTCCGGGGAAATCGAGATCCTGATCGCAAGCGCAGCCGCGCTCTCGCCCCAGATGAAGGCCGGCCGGCTGCGCATTCTCGGTGTCACCAGCCTCGAGCCCTCGCCGCTGTTCCCGGACTTGCCGGCCATCGCGAAGTCCGGCGCGCCGGGTTACAACTACGAGCTGTGGTGGGGCGTGTTCGCGCCGGCGGGCATTACAGCCGACCGGCTCAGCTTCATCAACGCCGCGATCAACAAGATCCTCGTCAGCGACGACATGAAAAAATTCTTCGCGACCGAGGGCGCCGAGCCGTGGCCCCTCACGCCCCGGCAGCTCGACGGCCTGCTGGTAAAGGAAATCGAGCGCTACAAGATAGCGGCGAAGGTGGC
>CAZCGD010000542.1:0-3290 GCA_964498105.1 uncultured Streptomycetaceae bacterium | reverse complement strand
CCTACGTCGGCCACCACGGCGGCAAGGCGCTTAATCCGCTGAGCGGCGCGGTCGAGATCAACGGCACCTCCATTCTCGACGTCACCGACCCGCGCAACCCTCGCTACCTCGCGCACATCGCGGGCGAGGCGGGCGAAGGCGAGGCGGGCGGTGCGCAGATGGTGCGCGTGTGCAACGGCAAGGACCTGCCGAAGGGCGACCGCGCCAAATCGTACCTGTTGCGCACCTTCGGCACCTCGGCGCAGGAAATCTGGGACGTCACGGCGCCGGAGCGACCAGTGATCCTGACCACCGTCGAAAAAGGTCTCAAGAATACGCACAAGAACTGGTGGGAATGTGACACGGGTATCGCGTACCTTGTGTCCGGCGTCAGGGACTGGCGCATCCGGCGCATCACGCAGGTGTGGGATCTCTCCGACCCCGCGAAGCCGGTCCACATCCGCGGCTTCAGCCTGCCCAGCCACGAGCCGGGCTCGTCCGGCCCCATGCCGCCCGACGTGCACGGCCTGGTTTCGAGCGTGAAGGCCAACCGCGTTTATCTCGCCTACGGCACGAATCGCAACGGCGTGTTGCAGATCGTGGACCGTGAGAAGTTGCTGAAGGGGCCGAAGGAGCCGACCGTCGCCAACCTGCTCCACCCGCAGGTCGGGCGGCTGAACATGCCGACCTTCTCGGGCGGGCACACGTCGCTGCCGGTGCTCGGCGTGGCAGTGCCGGAATTCGCGAAGGACGGCCTGGGCCAGACGCGTGACTTCGTGTTCCTGGTGAACGAGGCGTTCCGCAACGAGTGCGAGGGCGAGGTGCGCAACATGGCGTTCGCAGTGGACGTCACCGACGACAAGAATCCGTTCCCGGTCGCCAATTTCCAGGTCGCCGAGGACAGCGGTGATTTCTGCTCGCGCGGCGGCCGCTTCGGCTCGCATGCTTCGAGCGAGAACCAGCCGCCGATGTACGCGAAGCGGGTGCTGTTTTTCTCGTGGTTCAACGCCGGCGTGCGCGCGGTGGACATCCGCGACCCGTACCGGCCGCGGGAAATCGGCTATTACATCCCGGCGGTCACCGCGAATACCGACAAGCGCTGCGTGAAGACCAAGGACGGCGAGCGCTGCAAGATCGAGATCCAGACCAATAACGTCGAAGCGGACGACCGTGGCTATATCTATATCATCGACCGCGCCAACACCGGCATGCACGTGCTGGAGCTGACGGGCGACGCCCGGCGCGTCGCCACGTTCGGCAAGTGATGCAGCGACGAAGTGACGCAGTGATGAAATTCTTTTCACGCGGGGCCACCGGCCCCGCTTATATTGGGAGAAGGGGAAGATGAACAAGACAGTCAGTATCGTGGGAGCGCTGGTGGCGGGTGCGCTGGTCGCGGGATGCCAGAGCGCGGGCTCGGGGCCGCGCAGCCTGAGCGAGTACCGCGCCGATCAGCCGGAAGCGAGCAACATGCGGCTGCTGGGTTACCACGATCTGCAGGCCCGCAGCGCCTACGCGCCGGAGCTCCACTACCAGGGCGGCCGCTGGATCGCCTATATCGGGCACCACGGGGGCAAGCCGAAGTTGAACCCGATGACCGGAGTCATGGAGAACAACGGCACTTCCATCGTCGACGTCACGGATTCCCGGAACCCGAAGTACCTCGCGCATATCCCGGGCCAGCCAGGCGGGACGGAATCCGGCGGGGCGCAGATGACGCGTCTGTGCAACGGGTCGCAACTGCCCAAGGGCGACCGCAACAAGGTTTACATGCTGCGCGCGTTCGGCACCTCCGCGCACGAAATATGGGACGTGACGGCGCCCGAGAAGCCGGTGATGGTGACCGCGGTGGTGCGGGGGCTGCGCGACACGCACAAGAACTGGTGGGAATGCGAAACCGGCATCGCCTACCTGGTCTCGGGCGTGAAGGGATGGAAAACCCGCCGCATGATGCAGGTCTACGACCTTTCCGATCCCGCGAAGCCGGTGCACATCCGCGATTTCGGCCTGCCCGGACAGGAGCCGACGTCGAAGTCCGCCGCGCCCGACAGCCACCACATGCTGCACGGGCCGATTTCCACCGGGCCCAAGGGCAACCGCATCTATCTCGGCTACGGCACCGTGCGTAACGGCGTGATCCAGATACTCGACCGCGAGAAGCTGCTGCAGGGGGCGAAGGAGCCCACTCCGGCCAATCTGCTCGAGCCGCAGGTGTCCATCTCCTATTTGCCGCCGTACATGGGCGCCCACACCACGCTGCCGGTCCTGGGCATGGCGGTTCGCGATCTTGCGAAAAACACGCAGGCGACCACGCGCGACATCCTGGTGGTCGTGAACGAATCCACCGCGAACGAGTGCCGGGAGTCGCGCCAGCTTGCGTACATCGTGGACATCACCAACGACAAGACGCCGTTCGGCATTTCCAGCTACCAGCCGCTCGAGGCGAGCGGGGAATTCTGCGCGCGCGGCGGCCGCTTCGGCGCGCACGCATCGAACGAGAACCAGCCGCCGATGTATTATGGGCGTTTGGTATTCATGAGCTGGTTCAACGCCGGAGTGCGCGTGGTGGACATACGCGATCCGTTCCATCCGAAGGAGGTCGCCTGGTACATTCCCGCGACGACCGACAAGACCGACCAGCGCTGCGTGAAGGACGCGGGTGGCGCGCGCTGCAGGATCGCGATCCAGACCAACAACGTGGAAGTGGACAACCGCGGCTTTATCTACATCGTGGACCGCGCGGACACCGGCATGCACATTCTCGAACTGACCGGCGCCGCCCGCGACGTTGCCAACTTCAAGTGACTCGTTGCTCGTGACTGGTGAGTGTTTTTGCGGGGCCGCCGGCCCCGCTTATATTGGGAGAAGCGGAAGATGAACAAGGCAGTCGGTATCGTGGGAATGATGTTGGCAGGTGCGCTGGTCGCGGGATGCCAGAGCGACGGGCCGCGCGGCGCGAGCGAGTATCGCGCCGACCAGGCGGAGGCGAGCAACATGCGGCTCGTCGGCTTCTCGCGCCTGCAGGCGCGCAGCGCCTATCAGCCGGTGATCCACCAGCAGGGCAACCGCTGGATCGCGTACATCGGCCACCACGGCGGCAAGCCCAAGCTCAACCCGATCTCGGGCGTCGTGGAAAACAACGGCACCTCCATCGTGGACGTGACCGACCCCGCGAATCCGAAGTACATCGCGCATATCGAAGGCCAGAAGGGCGGGACCGAGTCGGGCGGCGCGCAGATGGTGCGGCTGTGCAACGGGAGCAGCCTGCCGAAGGGCGACCGCGGCAAGGTCTACATGCTGAGGTCGTTCGG
>CAZCGD010000541.1:0-3886 GCA_964498105.1 uncultured Streptomycetaceae bacterium | reverse complement strand
CCATCTCAGTCTCCTGGTCGAAAAACGATCAATGAGTCTCGTGTGCCTGACTCAGGTACACGATCGTCAACATCATGAAAATAAACGCCTGCAACACGATGATCAGCACGTGGAAAACGGCCCACGCGAGATGCAGCGGTAGTTGATAGATGCCGATCAGGGCGATCAGCATGAAAATGAGTTCGCCGGCGTAGAGGTTGCCGAACAGTCGCAAGGACAGCGAAAGCGGCTTGGCGAGCAGCGACACGCCTTCCAGCACCAGGTTGAACGGGATCGCCGTCCAGTGGTTGAAAGGCGTCAGCGCCAGTTCCTTGCTGAATCCGCCGATACCCTTGATCTTGATGCTGTAGAAGAGCGTCAGGAGGAAAACCGAAATGCCCATCGCGAATGTGACATTGACGTCCGCGGTCGGCACCACCCGCAGATAGGGGATGCCCACCTGCTTTGCTGCAAAGGGGAGCCAGTCCACCGGGATCAGGTCCATCAGGTTCATCAGGAAGATCCAGCAGAAGAGCGTGAGCGCCAAGGGCGCGATTACGGTGCTCTTGCCGTGGAAGGTTTCGCGGACGCTCTGGTCCACGAACTCGGTGATGATTTCAATAACGGTCTGGAAACGGCCCGGAACGCCGGCCGTCGCGTGCCGGGCCATGCGGCCGAAAATGGTCAGAAAGATGAGGCCCAGCAGGACCGCAAAGAACATCGAATCGACGTTGAGCGCGAAAAAATTACCGTTGCAATGGTTCCAGACCCACTCGCCTTCCGCCTTGCAGACGGTCAGGTTCTGGAGATGGTGGCCAATGTATTCGCTGGCTGTATGACCGGCTTCCGCCATGATCTCCTAACGTCCCTTGTCGAACAGCAGTGCCACCGGCAAGGCCAGAAGCGTCACAATGTACCCGGCAAACACAAATTCCGGGTGCAGCGGCCTCAAAGTCGCAAACACTGCGGCGAACATCAGCGCCGCGATCGCGAGCTTCCCGATCTCGCCGATCCAACCGGCCTGCAGCAGGCTTTTCGCGTTGCTGCCGGCCCGCGGCGACATCAGTCTCGCCGCCAGAAATGCGTTCGGCACGACGCCGATCAATCCACCCAACAGGGTGGGGACGGCCCGGTCGTAACCAAGCCAGATCCAGACGATCGCCGCGAGCACCAGGCCGGCCCCGAGTTGCACGAGCAGGATGTTGCGGACGGTCTGCATCAACCAGTCTCAATCAACAAAAACGCCACGTGGCCCCCCAGCGGTCCGTGGCGTCTTTACGCTTCGCAACAAGCCGCACGGGCGGCCAAAAACCGGCGGCATTATAGAGGGCGGGACCCCTTCGGCACAACCGCGCAGAGGCGAAAAAACCGTAGTTTTTACGGGGTGTTAGGCGTTCGTGGCGGCTGCCTTTGGACGCGGGCGGTAGACGAAACAACTGTCTTCGCCAAAGCACCGGTGCACGACATATTCGAATCCCAGGCGCTCATAGAAGCGATGGGCGCGGGTATTGCAGTCGAGCGGATCGACCAGCACGGCGTCCACGGCCGGGTCCGCAAAACAGCGCTTGATCGCGAGCTTCATCATCTGCGTGCCGTAGCCGCGACCGAGGTCCGATTCCTCGCCGATCCAGATATCGATGGCCCGTCGATTTCGGCGATCAGCTGCTCGCGCCAGTCGGGTGAGCGCGCGAGCTCGGTTTCCCAGTTCCAGTCGTCGTTGGGATCCGAGGCGACGACGTGGGGCTGCTGGTCCCAGTGACGCAGTAACCCGAGGTCATCCGGGGTCGCAGGTCGCAGTTTCACTGGGATGCCGCGTCTGACCTCCGTCGCTGCCGGCATCGTTGTGCTCCCGCGGCCAGGATCGTGGCGGCCATTGCTCCCAGGCCGCCGCATCGAATGCGAACTGCTCGGAACCGAGCCAGCGAATCAGGATGTCGTGCAGCGGGTGACGCATCGGCGTCAGGGCCTCGCGATTGTCGGCGCCGTCTCGACCAGGGCGAGCTCGCCGATCTCGACGATTCCGCGCGGGGCCGCCGCGATGTGGCCCTGGTCCAGCGTGAGTGCAGTCGCTGCCACGATGGCCGTCGCCAGGACGGTGCTGACCACCGTGTGAATCTTCGCAGTCGTTGTGTTGCTCATGATGTGTGTCCTTTCGCCGGGTTCGTTGAAATTCCGATGGGGCGACTATGAATCGCGCGCACACGGCGAACCACCCGGCTTTCTGAAGGCCGGTTAAGCGAAACTTATGGGCGGAAATCCCCGGTTTTACGCGGGGTTAGGTCGGGTTGCCGCCGAGGAAGTAGGCGCAGTCCGTTGCATCGCACTGGGGCTTTAAACGACGGTAGCCATACACTCGACCGACGGCCTCCAGGTACTTGATCACGCCGTCGTAGGCAGCTGTGTCTTTCCAGGACGCCGAGGGCGTGCCCATGATGGCGTAGGTTTGCGCATTCTGTGAGGACAGGTGCTCCGTGAACGGGATGAACTTGGTCGTGAGCCAGTTCCGGTAGGTCTTCAGCCAGGCCTGGATCTGGCCCGTGGCACCCCACCATTGCGGGCAGAAGGCGGCATAGGTCTTGTCCAGCTCCCGCATGATGGCGTCCTGTTCCGCGACGGCCCAATCCGGCGTTCCGCCTTCGCCCCTCACGGACCAAGAATCCAGGGGCATTCCAAGCTTCGTCTTGAGCGCGTTGAATCGCGCATAGCCCGGGGCGTAGGCCGTATCGAGCGAGGCGTGGTAGCGCTTGATGAGGTCTTTTTCCTCGGTCTGGAAACGCGTCGTCGCGGCGTGGATTTCCGGCATGCCGGCGTTGACATCCGTGCCTATCTGCTGCATCCCCTGCATGTACTTCGTCGCTTCCTGCGGATTGTCCATCATCCACTGCTGCATCCGCGAGGCCATTTCCATCGGCTCGATGCTCTTGTATTCGTCCTCGATCTTCTTGTTGACGACCAGCTGCTTGGTGCGGCTCGCATTGACGGCTGCAAGCGCCGCTTCGAGTTTCGCAGCGAACGGGTCAGCGTCGTAGAAGCAGTTGGTAGTCAGCGGGGGCACCTTGGCCCAGGGTCCGGTGGCGGCCGGCTGTGCCTCTAGCGCGCTCGCGCAGACGAGCCCCGCGAGGGCCGCAACCAACGGCCGCCCGCGGAATATCGGGAATCTCATGGTGCCTACCTCAGCTGATCGGTTTGTCGCAGGTGCCGATCTTCTTGCCGGTGAGCTTCGTCGTCATGCTCATCCCTTCGGCTGTGAACTTGACGGTGCCGGAGTATGCATCGCTGCCTTCAAAGGTCATCTCGCCGACTCCGGTCATCTCCCTCTCGCCGGTGCATTGAATGGTCCAGGTGACCTTCGAGCCCGCTCTCTGGAAGTCCGAGTTCGTGCAGTTGTCGTCACCGCCCGGCGGCGGCCGCGTCCACTCCTTGGCGGCACAGAGTTTCAGCTTCCGCGCCGGCATTGCCATTGGCATGCCTTCCATGACCATCTGGGACGTGGTTTCCCAGAGGATGCCCGGAGGGTCGTCGGCCAGACTGATCGGCGTGAAGACGAGAAATCCCAGCGCAACTGCCGCCGTCAGGCGGCCGGACCATGAACAGATCATGTGTTTCCCTACTTATGTTGAAGATGGTTGACCGGGGTGACGCGTGATATGCGCCTGCCGGTGGAGGGATGTCAAGTGGCGGCGGTTGTACGCTTTACGGGGGAAGGACTATAAGGAGAAGGTCGTGGGGGATGTCCGGTGAAGAGACCGCTTTCGCGCGCATGTACTGCCAGACGAAGTTCGACGTGAAGCCCGCGACGATCGCGGGGCACTATTCCTGCAAGGGATCCACGGGCTACAACAACAAGACCGGCCAGATGGGCAAGGTCGATATCGAGGTCGATTTCAGCGCGGGGTCGTGAGCGGCG
>CAZCGD010000540.1:0-2336 GCA_964498105.1 uncultured Streptomycetaceae bacterium | reverse complement strand
GCCGAGCGCGAAATCGACGAGCCCCGCCGCCACCGCCGCAGCGGAACCGCTTGACGATCCGCCCGGGACGCGGCCGGGCGCGCGGACGTTCACCGGCGTGCCGTAGTGCGCGTTCTCGCCGGTCAGGCTCCACGCCATCTCCTCGGTGTGGGTCTTGCCCACGAGATGGGCGCCGGCGTCGAGCAGCATCTGCACCGCGGGCGCGGTGCGCACCGCCGGCTCGTGCGTGCGCAGCCAGTCGGGACTGCCGAAACCGGTCTTCTGCCCGGCGACGTCGTAGAGGTCCTTGGCCGCGAAGGTAAGCCCCGCGAGCGGCCCCGCTGCCGCGCCGCGCACCTCGATATGAGTGTGGCGGCAAAAGGCGCCCAGCCTGTCCCTTGCAATGACTTCGTTCATCGCATCGCCCGAATTAGCCACGGAAGCACACGGAAAGCCTGATTAAACCCCAAGAAGAGATTTAGCCACGGAAACACACGGAAGCACACGGACGAATAAAGCAACGTAGAACCCCTTCTGTTTTGTTTTTAATATTTCCGTGTGATTCTGTGGCAAAAATGTCTTTGCCTTTCATTCCGTGTGTTTCCGTGTGTTTCCGTGGCTAAAACGGTTTTTGAGATGGCTTCTAGAAACTCCTGGCCAGCCTGGCCAGGAGTTTTTCATGGATGCCGCCGAAGCCGCCGTTGCTCATGACGAGCACGTGGTCGCCGCGGCGCGCCTCGCTTGCAAGCTGCTCGACCAGCCGCTGCAGGTCGTCGCACACGACGGCGCGCGGGCCAAGCGCGGCGGCGGCGTCCCAGTTCAATCCCGCGTTGTAGCAGTACACCCGGTCGGCCGCGGCCAGGCTGCCCGCGAGCCGGTCCTTCATCATGCCGAGCTTCATGGTGTGGGAGCGCGGCTCGATCACTGCCAGTATCCGTTCTCCGCTCACCCTGGAGCGCAGCCCTTCGAGCGTGCTCGCAATGGCGGTTGGGTGATGGGCAAAATCATCGTAAACGGTGATGCCGTTCACGATGCCGCGCACCTCCATGCGGCGCTTGACGCCCGCGAAGGCGCCGAGCGCAGCGATCGCCTGCGCCGGCGCAACGCCGCAGTGCCGCGCCGCCGCGATCGCCGCCAGCGCATTGGCCTGATTGTGCGCGCCGGCGAGCGGCCAACTGACGCGGCCCTGCTTCTGCCCGCGCCACAGCGCGTCGAAGCCATCGGCGCTCGCGGCGCCCGCGCTCCAGCCGTCCGCCGCCCCGAAGCGCTCGACCGGCGTGTAGCAGCCGCGCGCCAGCACGCGCGCCAGCGCCGCGTCCGCGCCATTCGCGACGATCAGGCCGCTCCCCGGCAGCGTGCGCACGAAATGGTGGAACTGGGTCTCGATCGCGGCGAGATCGGGAAAGATGTCGGCGTGATCGAATTCCAGGTTGTTGAGCACCGCGGTGCGCGCCGGGTAATGCAGGAACTTGGAGCGCTTGTCGAAGAACGCCGTATCGTACTCGTCCGCCTCGACGACAAAGAAACGGCTTGAGGTGAGCCGCGCCGAGACGTCAAAATTTTCCGGCACGCCGCCGATGAGAAAGCCGGGCTCGAGCCCGGCGTGTTCTAAAATCCAGGCGACCATGGCTGCGACAGTGGTTTTGCCATGGGTCCCGGCCACTGCAACCACCCACTTTCCGGCCAGGACGTTTTCCCTTAGCCATTGTGGTCCTGAGATATAAGGAAGTCCTCGATCGAGGATTTCCTCCATGAGTGGGTTGCCTCTCGTTACGACGTTGCCGATAACGAAAGCGTCAGGTTGGAGGGCGATTTGATCCACGTCCCAGCCATTGATCAACTCGATGCCGGAGGCAGCGAGTTGATTACTCATCGGCGGGTAGACGTTGGCGTCGCATCCCGTCACGCGATGGCCCGCCGCGCGCGCGATCAGCGCGAGGCCGCCCATGAAGGTGCCGCAGATGCCGAGGATGTGCAGATGCATAAATTAGCCGCCAAGACGCCAAGAGCGCCAAGGAAACCTATTATCAGACAAAAAGCGGGGCTGCCGCGCCTGATGTTCCGCTCACCGCTTAGAGCGCCTAACTGAAGCGCGCGCATTTTAACCCGGCACCAGCCGCTCGTGCTTATCGTTGTAACATTGGAGAATCACAGTTACTGCACGAGATCCGCATCCACGAATCACCTGCACCGGAGGACGCCATGAGCCACGACCCGTTCGACGACGCCGCAGTCAATCCGTCACGCGAGCCCGGCATTGCTGAAATCATCGAAGCGCGCATGAGCCGCCGCAGCGCGCTGAAAGGCCTCGCTGCAGCGGGCGCGGTCGGCCTGTTCGGATGCGCGACGCCCACCCC
>CAZCGD010000539.1:0-3624 GCA_964498105.1 uncultured Streptomycetaceae bacterium | reverse complement strand
AGCAGGTTCGGACCGGATAGTATGCGCGCCGGGGGCCGCGTCATGAGGCGTGCCGCTACCTTGCTGCCGTTCATGGCGCTGCTGTTCATCCTGCCGTTCCGGGGTAGCGTCGCGCTGCGATTGGCCTGTCTCGCGGCCGCGCTTCTGGTCGCAGTCTTTCTTTGGCGGCGTCTCGCCCCGCCGCGCATTCCCTGCAAGCCCGCAATCGGAGTTTGGGCGCTGATCGCGGTGCTGTCGCTGGCTGGCGCAGTCGATCCGGCCTACAGCGCGGGCGAGATCAAGAACGAGATCGTGTACACGATGATGGCCTTCGTCGCCTTCTTCGCCATTACGCGGCAGGAGGCCGATCTCAAGTGGCTCCTGGTGGCCCTCGTTGCGGGCGCGTCGGTGCTTTGCCTCGGCGCGATGCTATCGATTTGGCAGCTTGGGGCGTGGCAGCAGCGGGCCACCTTTTACGGTGGAACCGGCGCCTTTGCGGGCTACGCGGCGGCGGTCGCGCCGATGCTGTTTCTCCTGGCCGCCTACACACCGGAACGTTGGCGCCGCGCCGCGGTAATCGCCGTATTTGCGCTGGTCGCGGTGACGACCCTCTTCAGCCTGCAGCGGTTCGTGTGGTGTGTGTTCGCCCTGGACGCGCTCATCGCCCTGGTGCTGCTCAAGCGCGGCGGATTGATCAGGCTGTCGTGGACGGGATTGATAAGCTCAGTCGTCCTCATTATCGTCCTGGCGGGTGGCATTTTCCTCGCCGTGCAGCAGGAGCGCTTCAAGGGCACCTCGGACGAGGAGATCGCCCGTCACAGCCGGCCCAAATTCTGGCCGTCGGTGGTGCTGCATATCGCCGAGCGTCCGCTGGTGGGCGCCGGATTCGGCCGCGGAGTCATGAGCAAGGCCGACCGCGATCTGATCCCGAAGGACAATCCGATGCTGTGGCACGCGCACAATATTTTCCTCGACTACGGACTGCAGATGGGCGTGCCGGGCATGCTGGCGCTTGCCTGGGTCATCTTCTGCCTGTTGCGGGAATACTGGCGCTTTTGCAGCGCGCCCGACGACCAGCTGAAGCTGCTCGGGATCGCAGGCCTGATGCTCGTCGCCGGCGTGATGTTGCGCAACCAGGCAAGCGACGAATTCCTGCGCGACGCATCGATTCTGTTCTGGGCGCTGAACGGCGCGCTCCTCGGCTTTGGCCGCAGGAGGCTGGAGCAGGCCCGCCCGGCGCGGCGTGAGGGCGGGTGATCCGGATGGGCGGCTAGTGACTGCGACCACGCCGGACGAGCGGCCGAAAATCCTCGTCATTCGCCGCGATAACATCGGCGATCTCGTCTGCACCACCCCGCTCCTGGCAGCGCTGCGGCGGCGGTTTCCCAACGCCTGGCTCGCGGTCTTCGCCAACAGCTACAACGCGCCGGTGCTGGCCGGGCACCCGGACCTTGACGCGGTATACGCCTACCGGAAGGGCAAACACGTCGACGCGGGCCTGCTCGCGCTCGCCAGGGAGCGCATCGGGCTCGCACTCGAACTTCGCCGCCGGCGGCTCGACAGCGTCGTGCTCGCCACCACCCCGTACCAGCCCCGCACGCTGCGATTCGCGCGCCTGCTCGCGCCGGAGCACATCGTCGGCTTCGTCGACGAGCGCGCGCCGCGGGCCATCGATCGCCCGGTACCGCTCGCCGGCACGGAGGGCGATCACGAGGTCGAGCGCGTGTTCCGGCTGGCGCGCACATTCGGCGTCGAGGGTCCGCCGCCGCCCCTCAGCATCGCGGTCGACGCGACCGAGGCCGCGCGCGTTCAGTCGGCACTCGCCGCACGGGGATTCGCCGGTGCGCCGATCGGCGTTCACCTGAGCGCGCGCAAACCGAGCCAGCGCTGGCCGGCTGGCCGCTTCGTCGCGCTCATGCGCGCCCTGCACGAGCGCCAGCGTGCTGCGTTCCTGCTGTTCTGGTCCCCGGGGCCGGCCGACAACCCGCAGCACCCGGGTGATGACGAGAAGGCAAGGGAAGTCATCGAGGCGACACGAAGCTTGCCGGTGCTGCCGTGGCCAACGCATGAACTCGGGTCGCTGGTCGCCGGAATCGCCGCGTGTCGCTCGATGATCATGAGCGACGGGGGCGCAATGCACGTGGCCGCCGCGCTCGGGCGGCCGATCGTGTGCTTCTTCGGAAAGTCGGGCGCGGCGCGCTGGCGGCCGTGGGGCGTACCCCACGCGCTCCTCCAGCCGGCGAGCTTGGACGTGGCGGACATCAGCGTCGAGGACGCGCTCGCCGCCTGCGACTCGCTGGGCGAGTCGTTGCGGGCCGGCTGATACCCGGGAAAGTGCGCCGGCAGCGCGTCGCGCTGGTTATGGACTTGCACGCTCTCAACAATTAGGCTGGTAGGATGCCACCTTCAGAAAGGCCCTGTTCCTTATGTCCAGCTCATGGAAGGTATTGGATGCGGATGCGCTGCGACGGGCGACTCTCGTCCCGGAACCCTTTCCGTATCTCATTATCGACAATATCATCCGCCCGGAAGTACTTTCTGAGGTAGTGGGAAGTTTCCCCGCGATCAAGAAACGGGGCAGCTTCCCGCCGCACGCCGTTGCCTGCTCGGGTCTCTTTGCGACTCTCCTGCAGGAGATGCAAGGTGACGAGCTCAGAGACCTGATCGGTGAGCGCCTGGGCATGGATCTGACAAACAGGCCTCCGATGGTCACGGTTCGCGGACGTACGTCGGAAAAGGACGGCGAGATCCATACCGACTCGACCTCCAAGCTCGTTACCGTTCTTCTCTATCTGAACCCCGGTTGGGCCTCCCCGGTGGGGAGGCTCAGGCTCCTGTACAACAATCGGGATCTCGCTCCTTACGCCGCAGAGATTTCCCCGGAGGCGGGGCGCTGTCTGATTTTCAAGGTCACTCCGAACTGCTGGCATGGACATGAGCCCTTCGATGGCGAGCGGCGAACGATTCAGTTGAATTACGTCAGTTCCGCTAAGGTTCGCGACCGGGAATTGAACCGGCATCGGCTCAGCGCCTTTTTGAAGCGGCTCTTTTCGAAATGAAGAGGGTGCTGCTGATCAAGCTGACCTCCCTCGGCGACCTGGTCCACGCGCTGCCCGCTTTGAGCGATGCGAAGCGCGCCCGTCCCGAACTGGAGTTCGACTGGGTGATCGACGAAAATTTCCAGGAAATCGCCCGCTGGCATCCGGCGGTGAAGGGCGTTGTCACGAGCAATCACCGCCAATGGCGCGAAGCATTGACGCACCCGACGACGTTGGGCTCCATGGCGCGCCTCATCACCGGCATCAGGGCGGTCGAATACGATCTTGTCATCGACGCCCAGGGCAACTTCAAGACCGCACTGCTCTCGATGTTCGCCAGAGGGCCAAGAGCCGGCTTCGACCGGCACTCGGTGCGGGAATGGATCGCCCATCTCGCTTATCAGAGGCGCTACAGCGCATCCAAGAGCGCGCACGCGATCGAACGCTTGCGGCGGTTGTTTGCCGCTGCGCTGGACTACCCGGTCCCCGCTTCGCAGCCCGATTTTCAGATTCAGAGGGAGCGATTCGTGAAGCCGAAGGTCGATCTCCCCGGGGAGTATCTCGTCTTCGTCCACAACGCCAGCTGGAAGACGAAGCTGTGGCCCGA
>CAZCGD010000538.1:0-3809 GCA_964498105.1 uncultured Streptomycetaceae bacterium | reverse complement strand
AACGGCAGCGGCCCGCCGCCGAGAAAACCGAAGACGAAGCTGGTGCCGGCCCGGGTCGCCTGCTCGAGCGCGGAAAGCAACTGGTTGAGGGCGAGAAAGCCGTCCCGGAACAACGGAACCATGAGCAACAGCGCCGCCAGCGCGATCTGCAGCAGCGCCCCTGCAATCACGATACGCCACGGCACCGCCCGCCGGTTTTCGGACAGCAGCCAGGCGATCAGGAAGATGGCGATAAACCCGAAGGCGCTTTGCAGGGCGAGCAAGTTGAGGCCGTCCCAAGAACCTATTTAGCCGCCGATGAACGCCGATGAACGCCGATCAAATCAAAACGTGGCCCTGCTACACCTAGCTGCGTCGCCACGTGGTTCTACCTGACGCATCTTCCAGCACGATACCCGCATCAAGGAGATCCTTCCTGATGCGGTCAGCTTCGGAGAAATTCTTGGTCTTACGCGCGGTGGCGCGATCTGCAATCATTTTTTCTATCAGCTCAGGCGGATAGGCCTGTCCCCCCGTGCCGGACGCTTGAAGCGCTGGAAGAACCACATGACCAATGCCTGATTGAAGGTAACTCGTTGGGTCGCGTTGCAGGAACCCCAGCACCCCGGCCAGCGACTTGAGCAGCACCGCACCCGCGGCAGCGCGCGTGCGATTCACCTCGTTGGCCAGATCGAACAGCACCGCGACGGCCTCCGGCGTGTTGAAGTCGTCGTTCATCGCCTCGCGGAAGCGTCCGGCGTATGCGTTCTCCCAGTCGACTGGGCCGGTCTCTACCGCGAAGTCTTTCAGTGCTGTATAGAGCCGCGTCAGCGCCTGCTTGGCGTCGTCGAGATGTTGATCGGAATAGCTGATCGGGCTCCGATAGTGCGCGCGAATGATGAAGAAACGAATGACCTCGGGATCATATTTCGCGCGCACATCGCGCACGGTGAAGAAGTTGCCGAGCGACTTCGACATCTTTTCGCTCATTTCCCCCTTCATCACGCGCACGAAGCCGTTGTGCATCCAGTAGTTGACGAATTTTTCCCGGTTCGCGCCTTCCGACTGCGCGATTTCATTCTCGTGGTGCGGGAACTGGAGGTCCTGCCCGCCGCCGTGTATGTCGAAATGCCGGCCGAGCAGCGCGCCGGACATCACCGAGCACTCGATGTGCCAGCCGGGCCGCCCCTTGCCCCACGGCGAATCCCAGGACGGCTCACCCTCTTTCGCCTTTTTCCACAGGACGAAGTCGAGCGGGTCCCGCTTGGTGTTGTCCACTTCCACGCGCTCGCCAGCGCGCAGGTCGTCGAGCGTCTTGCCCGAGAGCTTGCCGTAGGCTTCAAACTTGCGCACCGAGTACACCACGTCGCCGTTCGACGACTGATACGCAAGCGCGCGCGCTTCCAGCACCTTGATCATGTCGATCATCCCGGGAACGTGCCCGGTGGCGCGCGGCTCCGCATCCGGCCGCTCGATGCCCAGCGCGTCCGCGTCCTCGTTCATGGCCTGGATGAAGCGCGCGGTGAGCGCCTCGACCGGCTCCCCGTGCTCCTGCGCGCGCTTGATGATCTTGTCGTCAATGTCGGTGATGTTGCGAACGTAAACCACCTCCAGACCCATGGCGCGCAGCCAGCGCCGCACCACGTCGAACACCACCATCACCCGCGCGTGCCCGAGGTGGCAGTAGTCGTAGACGGTCATGCCGCAGACGTACATGCGGACCTTCCCTGCCTCAATTGGGACAAATTCCCGCTTATCGCGGGTCAGCGAGTTGTAGATCTTGAGCACGGTTTCGCCCGTTGCGCGTTCAGGCCGGCATTTTGGCCGATGTCAGGGGTCTAATGATCGCCGGTCGAAGGAGGCGGGAATGGTGCCGGCGGCGCTGCTGAAATACGGATTTTGAAATACCCGCTGTTCTTGGTAGAATTTCGAGGATTTCACTGCTAAGCTGCTGATATTTTCAGAAAAGTATAGCATATGACCACCACTGCCGCGCGCCTGATCATGGCCATTGCAGCGCTGCTAGCCGGCCTTCTGGCCGTTACGCCAGCCATCGCGCAAGGCGATGGCCTGCAGGAAGCCAACCAGCTCTTCAAGCAAAAACAGTTCGATCGCGCGCTCGACCGCGTTGAAGCCTACCTCAAGACCCGCCCCAAGGACGCGCGCGGGCGCTTCCTGAAGGGGCTGATCCTCGTCGACCAGAACAAGCCCAACGACGCGATCAAGGTCTTCACCGAGCTGACGCAGGAGTTTCCCGAACTGCCGGAACCCTACAACAACCTGGCCGTGCTCTACGCCTCGCAGGGCCAGTACGACAAGGCACGCTCCGCGCTTGAAATGGCGATCCGCACGCATCCGAGCTACGCCACCGCGCACGAGAACCTCGGCGACATCTACGCCAAGATGGCGAGCCAGGCCTACGACAAGGCGTTGCAGCTCGACCGCGGCAACGCGGCGGCGCAGACCAAGCTGAACCTCATCCGGGACCTCTTCCCGGACAGCCCGCCCCCGGCCAAGCCGGCCGCCGCCAAGGTGGAGGCCCCGACCAAGGTCGCATCGGCCGCGGCGACGCCCAAGCCGCCGGCGCCAGCACCTGCGGAAAAGGCCCCCGCCAAGGCGCCGGAGACCGCCGCCAAGGGCAAAATCGCGCCAGTCAAGGAGCCCACGAAGGCCGCGGCCGCCCAGGACCCGGACACGGTGCTGAAAGCGGTCAACGGCTGGGCGAAAGCCTGGTCGGATAACGACGTCAATAGTTACTTCGCGCATTACGCGAGTGATTTCCAGACGCCCAAGGGAATATCCCGCGACGACTGGGAGTCCCAACGCAAGGCGCGCATCGCCAAACCGCGCAAGATCGAGGTTGAAATCGAATCCCCCAAGGTGTCGTTCAACGAGAAGGGCCGGGTCACAGTGACTTTCCGCCAGCATTACCGTTCGGATACGCTCAAGGCCACCAGCGCCAAGACACTGGTGATGGTGAAAGCGGGCGAAAAATGGCTCATCCAACAGGAAAAGGCGGGCAGCTGAAGCGCTGGCTCACCGGGCAGCGCGGGCGCACGCTGGGCTATGCCGTGGCGCTGCTGGCCAGCGGCGCCTGTATGACGGTGCTGTTCTTGGCCGGCGAGTCCGGCCCGGCCTCCGCGGTCCCCGCCGTCTCCGCGCCCACCTTGAGCGGGAGCAAAACCGTCTCCGAGGCAGACGCGATGCTGTTCAGGACGATGCGCGACATCAGCAACAACCGGCCCGACATCGCGCTCACCGAGATCGACAAGGTGATCCGCAGCCACCCCAATTTCCGGCTGGCGCACCTGATCAAGGGCGACCTGCTGCTGGCGCGCGCGCAGCCGCTGACGACGATTGGCAACGCCCCGGGCGCGTCCCGTGACCAGTTGGACGACCTGCGCGAGGAGGCACGCGCGCGCCTTGCCCGGCACCAGTACGAGCGGCCCCGCGACCGCGTGCCAAGCTACCTGATCCAGCTGGAACCGCAGCAAAAGCATGCCCTGCTGGTGGACACGGCGAAGTCCACCCTCTACGTGTTCGAGAACCGCGGCGGCGAGCCGCGCTATATCGCCGACTACTACATCACCATCGGCAAGAACGGCATAGACAAGACCCGCGAGGGCGACAACCGCACCCCGCTCGGCGTCTACCACGTCACCAGCCAGTTGTCGCGCGAACGGCTGAACGTGCTCTACGGCAAAAAGGCGGCCGAGCTCTACGGTATGGGCGCGTTCCCGATCAACTATCCGAACGAATGGGACCGCCGCGAGGGCCGCAACGGCTCCGGCATCTGGCTGCATGGGGTGCCCTACGACACCTACAGCCGG
>CAZCGD010000537.1:0-2174 GCA_964498105.1 uncultured Streptomycetaceae bacterium | reverse complement strand
AACGACACCAACGACGATTACAAGAACCTGCGCTTGTCCTTCTTCATCAAGGACTACATGGACTTCCCGGTGGCGCGGGAAATCCCCGAGTTGAAGGCCAAGGCCTCGGTGGAGGTGCCCCTCCACGCGACGTTCAACAAGAAGGTGCTGGACATCGACGAGGATACCCGCGTGCTCGCGGTGGTGACGCTGGCGACGGCCGACGCCCGGGATAGCAGCCAGGAGGTCACGCAGTCGCTCACGCTCTACGGCAAAAACGCGATCCTATGGTCGAACGGCGAGATGGTCGGTTCCTTCGTCACGCCGCGGGACGATACGCTGCGGAATTTCGTGCGCGACGCGGTGAATCGCTACGCGCCACCGCCGCAGGCGGCGTTGAACCGGCCGCTTGCGCTCGCCGCGACCGTGTACAACACGCTGAGCGTTTACGGGGTCAGATACCAGGTCGACCCGAACAGCCCGTACGCCCGGATCGGCACCGATCAGGTCGATTACGTGCAGTTTCCGCGCGAGACGCTGCGCCTGAAGAGCGGCGACTGCGACGATCTCTCCGTGCTGCTCGCCGCCGCGTACGAGAATCTCGGGATCGACACGGCGTTGATCGACGTTCCCGGGCACCTGTTCCTGATGTTCCGAACCGGTCTCAAGGAGGCCGACCGCGATTTCGTGAGCGTCCAGGACCAGCTGCTGGTGGTGCGGGACGGCGAAATCTGGATACCGGTGGAATCCACGCTGATCGCGGCGTCTTTCTCCGAGGCGTGGGCGGAGGGCGCGCGCCGCTACCGCGAGGCGGAAGCGGCGAAGCAGCTCAAGGTGATGCCGCTGCGCAATGCGTGGGAACGGTTCCCGCCCGCGGCGCTCGCGCCGGCAACGTTCAGCATCGAGGTCCCGGCCGCCGAGCGCGGTGGCCGCCTGGTTGAACGCGACGTCCGCGCGCTTCTCGCGCGCCGTCTCGAGCGCGAGGTACTGGTATACCGCCAGATGGTCACGGCGAATCCCAGGAACACCGACGCGCGTCTCCAGATCGGAACGATGTATGCGCGCAGCGGCGTCGTCGACGTGGCATTGCGCGAATTCGAGACGATACTCGAGCACGATCCGCGCCACGCGGCGGCGGTCAACAACCGCGGCAACATTTACTTCGATCGCGGCGATTTCGAGCGCGCGCTGGATGCGTATCGCTATGCCGAAGAGCTCGATCCGGTGGATGGAGGCATCCGGCTCAACTCCGCGCTCGCCTACTACAAGCTCGGAAAGCTCGCCGAAGCGCAGACCAAGTACCGCGAAGCGACGCAGTTGCAGAAGGAGCTGGCCACCCAGTACCGGGGCTTCGCCAAGCTCCTCATACACTAGAAGCCATTTCAAAAACCGTTTTAGCCACGGAAACACACGGAACCACACAGAAATTCTTAAGAGCGCCTAACAAAAAGAATTCCCCTCCTGCCAGAGGAGGGGTGCCCGCGCCAGCGGGCGGGGTGGTGGGAGCAAGCGGTGCCCACGTAACCACCCCGTCTGCTTCGCATCCACCCCTCCTTGAAAAGGAGGGGAGTAAAGCAGGGCCGGTCATTTTGTTAGGCGCTCTTAAGGATTACGGGAACGTTAACCGGGTCAGGATCTTGTCCGTGTTATTCCGTGTGATTCCGTGGCTATTATTGAGACCGGTTCTAGCAAACGCAGGAGGTAGGTCATCCATGAATTCAAATTCATTGCGGGGCGGAGTCCGGATAGCATCCACCGTGTTGGCGCTGGTGCTGGCGGCGGGGATCGTCGCGCCAGCCCATTCTCAGGCCCAGACCGGGCTGACAGGCCTGCTCGGTGAGCTGTGGGCGAAACTGCGTGCGGTGGCGCCGCGCGCGCAGTCGCCGCAAGCCGGCGCATCGACGACGGTTACCGCTGGGGTGCGAGGGGCCGAAGCGACCGAGTCGGAACTCAAACCCTATTGGATGGGCGATCGCGAGCAGGACCCCGCGTACCGCGCCGAACGCCAGGCGCTGCAGGCCGCGCAGGAGCTCGCCGATAGCGGAAGGTTCGGCGATGCGGCGCGCGGCTTCGACAGTTTTCTGGAAACCTACCCGCGCAGCCAGCTGGCGCCCAATGCGCGCTTCGGCAGCGGACTTTCCTACGCCGCGCTGGGCGACAAGTCGCGCGCGATCGCGGCGTTCGAGGGTTTTCTC
>CAZCGD010000536.1:0-3568 GCA_964498105.1 uncultured Streptomycetaceae bacterium | reverse complement strand
CGTGACGATCTCCAAGGTCCTGTTGTTGGTGGTTGCGATCATCGCCGCATACGTAACCTCGCACAAACCGGGGGACATCCTGTTCCTGGTCGGTGCGGCGTTCTCGCTGGCGGCGTCGGCGTTCTTCCCGCCGCTGGTGCTGGGCGTGTTCTGGAAGCGCGCCAACAAGTGGGGCGCGATCGTGGGCATGGCCGCCGGCCTGAGCATCTGCATCTACTACATGATGCGCACCTACCCGTTCTTCACCAACATGGGCGTGCCGAAGATGGACCTGTGGTTCGGCTTGAGCCCGGTCTCGGCGGGCATGTTCGGGTTGCCGCTGGGCCTGATCACCATTATCATCGTCAGCCTGCTGACCTCCCCGCCGTCGAAGCAAGTGCAGGAACTGGTCGAGCACGTTCGGTACCCGCACCTCAAAGGGGATATCGATACGCAGGCGACCTAAACCGTCGCAGGCCTTTCCTTGGACAAGGCCCGCTTCGGCGGGCTTTGTTTTTCCCGGGAGGCATTTTTTTACAGGGAGAGTGGAGATGAAAGCATTCTTGATTGCCGTGGCCTGCGGCATGGTGCTGGCCCTGACCGGCTGCTCCGGCAGCTTTACCGGGACGGCGCGTGGCCTGTTCGTCGGTTACGTGACTGATAAAACGGAGGAAGAGGTCGTCGCTAAGGTCGGTAAGCCCGATTCGGTCGACAACAAGATGCCGAACACGCCGAAATGGATCTACAAGAAGAAAACCTTCGATCCCGACAATCAAAGCAAGTTCGACGACGAGACCATCCTGATCTTCCAGAAGGATGCCAGCGGGAAATTCAAGGTCACTCAGGTGATCTTTGGTTAGCCTGTCGGACTTGGGTTATCGACCACTGGTGAGTAGTGAACTGGCATCGGTATTTTCCAGCGCCGGAGCCGACAGGCTGAAATAAAGGGCTCAATTCATAGCAGTGTGTCGCCCGCTGGCAGAGCCCATCGTGCCCATGCTCGCCTACCGGGTGCAGTTCGAAATCCAGAGTCCGACACACTGCTATACGACCAGGTCCTTGACGAGGTACGCCAGGTCGGTGGACCCGGTCTCGCGGATCAGCCGCCGCGCCATTCTCGGATCGAAGCGGTTCAGGTGATGGATGATCTGGCGCACGCGGTCCGGTTCGTGCGCGTGATGGCAGGCCATGCCCAGTTGGTACCAGACCGGCGCGCTCATCGGCTGCAGGCGCGCCGCCTTGTCGAAAGCCTCCATGGCCTCGTGATGCTCGCCCGCGGCGGCGTAGGCAAGCCCCATTCCATACCAGGCCATGTCGAGTCCGGCTCTCAGGTCGACAGCAGAGCGAAAGTGCTCGATCGCCTCCCTCGGCTGGCGGTTCTTCGCGTAAACAAACCCGAGATTGTAGTGAGCGACGGCATCCCCTGCCTTGAGCCGCAGCGCTTCGCTGAAATACCGGATGGCATCGGTGTAGCGCTCGGCGGAAGAATAGCGCCAGGCCAGCGCAGTGGCGGCCTTGCGGAATCCGGGGTCGAGCCGGAACGCTTTGTGATATTCCGCCAGCGCGCCCTCGTTATTTCCGAGCAGCTCGAACAGCCGCGCCCGGCTGTAATGGCGCCATTTATCGAAGTTCATACGGCGCATTATGCTGGAATTCGCGGCTCCTAGAGAGGTGGATGCTAGAATTCGCACTTCCGGAGAGATGGATGAGTGGTTTAAGTCGCACGCCTGGAAAGCGTGTGTACGGTGAAAGCCGTACCGTGGGTTCGAATCCCACTCTCTCCGCCAAGAAAACGGGCGGTGCGCCCGTTTGCTTAATAATATGGATCTTCAGTTAACCGGCAAAACCGCCCTCGTTACCGGCGCCTCGCGCGGCATCGGCCGCGCCATCGCGCTCGGGCTGGCGCGCGAAGGCGTGAAGATTGCCATCGCCGCCAGGCGCGTCAACCTGCTCGAAGAATTGGCCCGCGAGATCGTTACGCAGCGCGGTGCCGAGCCGCTGGTCATCGAAGCGGACCTCTACCGGGAAAACTCGGCCGAGAAGCTGGCCCAGGCGGCGCAGTCTGGCCTCGGGCGCATCGACATTCTGGTCAATGCCGCCGGCGGCAGCCGGCCCTACCCCTTCGAGGCGACCAAGGAGCAGTGGGCGGAAGGCCTGCTGGTGAACTTCATCCGCCTGCGCGAGCTGTCGCACGCGGTGGTGCCGGCCATGAAGGCGCGCGGGTGGGGACGCATCGTCAACATCACCGGCTCGTCCGAGCCGCGCGGGCTCAACGCCGCGAACTCGGCCAAGGCCGCGGTCCACGCCTGGGCCAAGGGGCTGTCACGAGAGATAGCCGCGCACGGCATCACCATCAACTCGATCCAGCCGGGGCGCATCATGAGCGAGCAGATCGTGCGCTTCCACCCGACCGAGGACGATCGCAGGAAGTTCGCACAGGAGAACATCCCCATGGGCCGCTTCGGCGAGCCGGAAGAGCTCGCCAACCTCGCAGTGTTCCTCGCCTCACCGCGCGCCGGCTACATCACCGGCACCGTGACCCCGGTGGATGGCGGCATGAGCCGCTTCGCGTTTTGAAAATTAGCCGCCAAGACGCCAAGCACGCCAAGAAGAACAAGGCGAGAATTGAACCGCGGAGCACGCGGAGAGAAGCAAGAACAATAATTGAACCGCCAAGCCGCCAAATGGCATTCAAACTGAACTAGAAAGAGAAAAACTCAAACTCCTCATCCCCCTGCCCTCATTCCTCATCCCTCTTAGTGTGGACGGGACAGCGGGACAAGCGCTGGTCTGAAGCGCTAGCGGTGGGCAGCCAGGCCTTTGTCGAGGACGTGAAGCGCGAACTCGCGCTCAAGGCCACGCATCGCAAAGTTGGTGAAGCGGATGGAACACACGTGCTACGCGAACCGGCACACGCTTATACAGGCCGTTTTGGTGCCTAAAGTGGCCTTCTAAGGGCGGAAAATGCTGTTTTCTGGGACCGAAATACAGTTAATACATGGAGTTAGCGTGGTCCGACCCCGGGATTGGCCGTTTCGCGTTCTAACCACCTCTTCCGGCCTTGCCAGGCGCGGCCTCCCTCCCCTCCTTCACAAGGAGGGGAAGGCGCGAAGCGCCGGGGTGGTCACTCGATTTTGATACCCGCCTCTTTCACGACGCGGGTCCATTTCGCGATCTCGGCCTTGATGTAGCGCGTGAATTCCGCAGGCGCTATGCCTCCGACCTCCGATCCTTCCGCAAGCAGGCGGCTTTCAATTTCCCTGGAGTGCAGTGCTTTCACGATTTCGCCATGCAGTCTGTCGACGATAGCCTTGGGCGTCTTCGCAGGCACCACCACACCTTGCCATGAAGAGGACTCATAACCCGGCAAGGTGTCGGCAACCGGCGGTGCGTCCGGCCACGATGCCAGCCGCTTCGTGCTCGTGACCCCGAGGATGCGCAGCTTGCCGGCCCTGACGTGAGACAGCGACACCGCGGGCTGGGCAAAGGTCATGTGCACCTGTCCTGCGATGACCTCCGCATTCCTTTACGTCCTAAGCGTCCTTCTTCTTGGCGCCGTTTTGGCTTTCGCCGCCGGCCCCGGCCCGGT
>CAZCGD010000535.1:0-5605 GCA_964498105.1 uncultured Streptomycetaceae bacterium | reverse complement strand
CGCGGCAGCGTTCGCGCCACGACCCACCCGCGCACTTCCGCGGCGCCCGCTTTGCGCAGCACCCGCGCCAGCTCGTTCAACGTGGCGCCGGTGGTCAGCACGTCATCGACGACTGCGATCCGTTTGCCCCTCAGGTCGGCGTCGCACACGAAGGCGCGGCGGACGTTCTTCGCGCGCTCCTTCCAGGGCAGCGCTGCTTGGGGCGGAGTGTCCACCACCTTGCGGCAGGCGGACGTGAGCAACGGGATGCCGGTCTGCGCCGCGACCACGCGCGCGATCTCGTGCGCCTGGTTGAAGCCGCGCCCGGCGAGGCGCCCCGGCGCGAGCGGCATCGCCACGATCGCATCCGCATCGCGCGCGATGGACCGAGCCAGCAGTTCGCCCAGCCCGCGCGCCAGCGCCAGCCGGCCCCCGTACTTGTAGGCGAGGATCAGCGCAGCCACCGGGAAGCGGTAGGCGAATACCGCTTCCACCCGGTCGAAGCGGGGCGGCCGTTCGAGACAGGCGCCGCACACCGAGCCGCTGGCAAGCGGCAGCGCGCACACCTTGCAGCGGTTGCGCGGCAACCACGGCAGGTCCGCCAGGCACGGCACGCAGAACGGCCCGGCAACGCCTTCCGCGCCGCACAGCTGGCACGACTGCGGCAGCAGCGAGCGCGCAAGTCGAAGGCAGTTGTTCAAAAAACCCGGTGAGGGATTTGACAAGCTGTGGCCCTGGCCCGAAGATACAAGTGTCTCAAAACGCAGCATTTTTCCTGAACTCATCGGTAATCCACATGGACTCACCCACCCTTAACGAATCACGCCCCACCACCGCCGACACAGCAGCCAGCGCAGCGCGCTGGAACATGCGGCAGGTCGCGGCGCTGTTCGAACTGCCGTTCAACGACCTCATCTACCGCGCCCACGGCGTGCACCGGCGGCATTTCGATGCGAACGCCGTGCAGCTGTCCACGCTGCTGTCGGTAAAAACCGGTGGCTGCCCCGAGGATTGCGGCTATTGCCCGCAGGCCGCGCGCTATCACACCGGTGTCGCCAGCGAGCCGCTGCTGCCGCTAGAGCAGGTGAGGGCCGCCGCGCGGCTGGCGAAACAGAACGGCGCCACGCGCTTCTGCATGGGCGCGGCCTGGCGCGGCCCGAAGCAGCGCGAACTCGAGCAGGTGACGGAGATGGTGAAGGCTGTGCGCGCCGAAGGCCTCGAGACCTGCGCGACACTGGGGCTGCTGAAGGAAGGGCAGGCCGAGCAGTTGAAGGCCGCCGGCCTCGATTACTACAACCACAATATCGACACGGCCCCGGAGTTCTACGGCGAGATCATCGGCACACGCACCCAGGACGACCGGCTGCAGACGCTCGACCGCGTGCGCGGCGCCGGCATCCATGTCTGCTGCGGCGGCATCGTCGGCATGGGCGAGTCGCGCGGCGCGCGCGCGGCGCTGATCGCGCAGCTGGCGGGCATGGACCCGTACCCGGAATCGGTGCCGATCAATAACCTGGTGCAGGTGCCGGGCACGCCGCTCTACGGCACGCCCGCGCTCGACCCGTTCGAGTTCGTGCGCACCATCGCCTGCGCGCGCATCACCATGCCCAAAGCCATGGTGCGGCTGTCCGCCGGTCGGCAGGAAATGCCGGAAGCGATCCAGGCGCTGTGCTTTTTCGCCGGCGCCAACTCGATCTTCTACGGCGAGAAGCTGCTCACCACCGGCAACCCCGATGTGGAAGCGGACCGCGCGCTGTTCGCCCGGCTCGGCCTGCGGCCGATGCCGAGCGAGTAGCGCGCGGTCCGCTTCAATGTTGAGTTTTGAATGTTGAGTTTTGAATTGGGGCTGCAATGCGAAACAACACGGTCCTAATCAAGAGTTTCAATTTTGCTCTTCGCATCATCAAGCTATCAAGAAAACTCCAGCAGCAACGGGAATTTGTCATCTCCAACCAGCTCTTGAGGGCAGGTACGAGTATTGGTGCTCAAGTAGAGGAAGCCCAGGCAGGACAAAGCCGAAGAGATTTCATTTCGAAAATGGCGATTGCGTCGAAAGAGGCGCGGGAATCCAGATACTGGCTTCGACTGCTTGAGAAATCCGATATCGTCGATGTTGAAGTCAGCGAAGAGCTTCGAGATGTTGAAGAGTTGATTCGTATTCTCACTGCGATCGTCAAGACAGCTAGTCGACCGCAGTGAATAATTCAAAACTCAAAATTCAAAATTCAACATTCGCGGCGGCGTTGCGCGCCGAGCTCGCAGAGCTTGAGCAGCGCGGCCTCAAGCGCGGCCGCCGCGTGCTGGAAACGCCCCAGCGCGCGCGCGTTTCGGTGGATGGACGTGAGTACGTGGCGTTTTGCAGCAACGACTATCTCGGGCTCGCCTCCCATCCGCAGTTGATCGAGGCCGCGCGCGAGGGCGCGGCGCGCTACGGCGTCGGCGCCGGCGCATCTCACCTGATACTGGGCCACGCGACGCCGCACCACGAGCTGGAGCAGCAGCTTGCGGCCTTCGTCGGTTTGCCGCGCGCGCTGCTGTTTTCCACCGGCTACCTCGCCAACATTGGCGCCGTGACGGCGCTGGTCGGCCGCGAGGACGCGGTGTTCGCCGACCGGCTGAACCATGCCTCCTTGAACGACGCCGTGCTGCTGTCGCGGGCCGCCTTCAAGCGCTATCCGCATCTCGACCTCGCAGCGCTGGAGCGGTTGCTGGCCGGGTCGACAGCGCGCCGCAGGCTCATCGTCACTGACGCGGTGTTCAGCATGGATGGCGACAGCGCGCCGGTGCCGCAGCTCGTTGCCCTCGCCGAGCGCCACGACGCCTGGCTCCTGCTCGACGATGCCCACGGCTTCGGCGTGCTGGGCCCGGAGGGGAGGGGCACGATGGCGCACTTCGAGGTCAACTCCCCGCGTGTCATCTACATGGCGACGCTCGGCAAGGCGGCGGGCGTGTCCGGCGCCTTCGTCGCAGGAGAGGCGGAAGTGGTGGAGACGCTCATCCAGCGCGCGCACGCCTACATCTACACCACCGCGGCGCCGGCGCTGCTGTCGGTGGCGCTGATGGAGAGCCTCGAGCTCATACGCGACGGGGAATCGCGGCGGCATCACCTGCAGGCCGTGATTGCGCGGCTGCGGGAGCGTTTAAAACCGGGGCGCTGGCGGCTGATGCCTTCGCAAACGGCGATACAGCCGCTCGTGATCGGAAACAGCGGAGAAGCCGTCGCGGTGTCGGAAACGCTCGCGCGCGAAGGCCTGCTGGTGCCAGCCATACGGCCGCCCACGGTGCCGCAAGGGACGGCGCGCCTCCGAATTTCATTGTCCGCCGACCACTCGTTCGAGGACATCGAACGGCTCGCAGCGGCGTTAAATGAAATCGAGAGCGCTGTCCCCGGTTCCGGGCCCTGAGTTCAATGTTCAAAGTTCCAAGTTCAAAGTTGCGGGCGGAAGCTCGCGTTGTCAAAACCTTGAACCTTGAACCTTGAACCTTGAACCTTGAACCCGGAACCCGGAACGTGAAACTTGGAACCCGGAACGCGAAGCACTACATCCGGGATGTCGTTTTTCTGCACGGCTGGGGCAGCGGCAGCGGAGTCTGGGACGATCTCGCGCCGCGCCTCGCGCCGCGATTTCGCGTCCATGTCTTGTCGCTCCCGGGATACGACGCGGTGCCCGCGCGGGCGGCATCCTCGCTAAGCGGGACGGTCGAGTACGTTGCCCATGCCGCCCCGCGCCGCTGCGGCGTTGTCGGCTGGTCGCTGGGCGGCGAGGTGGCGCTCGCCTGGGCACGGCGCATGCCGCGGCAGGTGGAACGCCTGGCCCTGATCGCGACCACCCCGTGCTTTACGGGCCGGCCTGGTTGGCGGTGCGCGACTGCCCCCGCGGTGCTGGAGGAATTCGGTCGGGCGCTCAAAGCCGACCGCGACGGCACGCTGGCGCGGTTCGTTGCGGTGCAGGCACGAGGCGACGCGCGCGCGCAACAGGTCGCCGGCGTGCTGCAGCGACTCTACGGAAGCGGCCCGCCCGACGAGGTGCTCGCGGCGGGCCTGGTTTTTCTGTCCGACACCGACCTGCGGCGCGAGCTCACCCGGGTGATGCAGCCGGCGCTGGTACTGCACGGCGCGCGCGATTGCATCGTGCCGCCCGCGGCGGGACGCCGGCTGGCCCGGACGCTGCCCAATGCGCGGTTTGCGCTGTTGAGGACGTGCGCGCACGCGCCGTTCCTGTCGCGGCCGCGGCAGGTCGCAATCCTGCTGCGGGAATTCTTCCGATGAGCGACGCGTTTGCGCTCGACAAGCAGCAGGTGCGGCGCTCGTTCGAGCAGGCCGCCGCGACTTACGACGCGGCGGCGGTGCTGCAGCATGAGGTATGCCGGCGCATGCTCGCCCGGCTCGACTACATCAAGCTCGAGCCGCAGGTCATCCTCGACGCCGGCAGCGGCACCGGCAACGCGGTTGGCGGGTTGCTCGCGCGCTGGCCGCGCGCGCGCCTGGTGGCGCTCGACCTGGCGTTGTCCATGGTGCGGCGTTCGCGCGCGCGCCGTCCGTGGTGGCGCTCCCTGCCCGGCCTGGGGGGGCGGCGGCTCGCGGCGGTGTGCGGCGACATCGAGCGTCTGCCGCTCGCGTCGGGCGGCGTCGGCCTGGTCTGGTCCAACCTGGCGCTGCAGTGGAGCAACGAGCCGCAGCGGGCCTTCGCCGAAATGCACCGTGTGCTCGCTCCCGGCGGCCTCGTCCTCTTCAGCAGCTTCGGGCCCGACACGCTGAAGGAACTGCGCGCAGCATTCGGCGGCATCGACCACTATACCCACGTGCACCGCTTCGTCGACCTGCACGACGTGGGCGATATGCTGGTCGCCAGCGGTTTTGCCGACCCGGTGATGGATATGGAGGCGGTGACGCTGACCTACGCCGGGGTGCGGGAGCTGATGTGCGACTTGAAGGCCATCGGCGCGCACAACACGACGCGCGGCCGCCCCGCCGGCCTCGGCGGCAGGGCGCTGCTGGAGCGCGTGGCGCGGAACTACGAAGCGTTCCGCCGCGACGGCCGGCTCCCCGCGACATTCGAAGTGATCTACGGCCACGCCTGGAAGCCGCAACCTCGAATGACTGCGGACGGGAAACCGATTATCCCGCTCAAGCCCATGCGGTAAGGGAGCATAGGATGAAGGCAGAAGGCAGAAGGCAGAAGGGGACGCGAGATCGCGCGGAGCGCGGGGTCATCCCTCATCCCTCAAAAATCTCAAACTCCAAATCCCAAACAAAACTCAAATTCCAAACTCCAAACGTTTGGTGCTTAGTGCTTGAGATTTGGTGCTTGTTTGTAATTTGGTGCTTGGCATTTGGTGCTTGTCTTATCCCTCATCCCTCATCCCACATCCCTCATCCCTCGCCGCCGCAATCGTATGGATGAGATCGCTGCCACTTCGAAAGCATGACCAAAGGCTATTTCGTCACTGGAACCGACACCGGCGTCGGCAAGACGCTCGTCGCGTGCGCGCTCCTGCGGGCGTACGCGGGGCGCGGCTTGAGGGCGGTCGGCATGAAACCGGTCGCGGCGGGCGCCGCGACCGGCGCGCATGGCCTGCGCCACGAGGACGTCGAGTGCCTCATTGCCGCGGGCAATGTGACGGC
>CAZCGD010000534.1:0-5480 GCA_964498105.1 uncultured Streptomycetaceae bacterium | reverse complement strand
AATTGAACCGCCAAGCGCGCCAAGACCGCCAAGTAGAACAAGAAATAGACAGGATTTACAGGATTAACAAAAACAAGATCGAACCCCTCGCACCTTAAGAAATCGACCCCGGTCGATTTCTTTGGAAATCCGGGGCGCGAGGCCTTATCATCCCCTCTTACTTCCTCCCCGCCCGACATGCCGAAAGGCCCGGGCGGGGTTATAGTTTCCGGGGGGATAAATCGCCTGCCAAACCCCTGTCAAATGCGCTGGGTTGCACGGACCGAGAAGGACACCGCGAACAAAACGCTGGAAAAGCGCCTCTGGGATGCGGCGGACCAGTTCCGGGCGAACTCCGGGCTAAAGGCGGTGCAGCCCGCACAGTGACTCAATACTTCTGTTCCGTGGTCCGAGACTTATGCCGGGTCGTCGGCGAGCACTGGGCGCGCGCGTCCTTGCGGGGGGATCGCGCGTAACTGGCCATTACTCATTGAGTTAATCATTGCATTCTTATTGCAATGATATCGGGTATAAGTTAATATTCTGCTTTTAATCAAATCGTTAATCGTTGCAATTCGACTTACCTGAATATGGCCCTTGCCGATAAAGATCTGCTGGATTATGTCGCCGCAAACCCCGGCGCGCGGCGTGACGATATTCATCGCAACGCCGCGCCCGAGGTCAACGAGGTCACTGTCTGGCGCCGGCTCAAGGCGCTGGTCGAAGACCACAAACTTCAGGTATCCGGACGGGGCCCGAGCACCCGTTACAGCCTTGCCGGGGCAGCGGTGGTCCGGGCGCATCTCGCCACGCCTTACAACCAGCGCAAGCTCACGCTCTACAACAAGGCATTCCTGGACGCTTACGTACCGAACAAGAGCAGTTATCTGAGCGCGTCAGAGCGCGGGGACTTGAACCGGATCGGCAAGCCCAGCCTGCCCCAGATGCCTGCCGGCACCTACGCACGGCGCATTCTCGAAAAACTGCTGGTCGATCTGTCGTGGGCCTCTTCGCGCATGGAAGGCAACACCTACAGCCTGCTCGATACCGAGCGCCTGATCCGTTTCGGGGAGGAAGCGGCCGGCAAGGATCGCAAGGAGGCCATCATGATCCTGAACCACAAAGAGGCGATACAGCACCTCGTGCAGAACCTGCCTGCCATCGGGATCACGCGGCGCGACCTGCTCGATATTCACGCCTTGCTGTCCGATGGATTGCTGATCGATCCGGCGATGGCCGGGCGCCTGCGCGAAACGGGCGTGGAAATCACGCATTCGAGCTACCGGCCGCTCGACGACAAGTTCGAGATCGAAGAGGAGTTTCGCATCCTCATCGAGAAAGCAGCAACGATCGCGGACCCCGTCGAGCAATCGTTTTTCCTGCTGGTGCACATTCCCTATCTGCAGGCGTTCGACGACGTGAACAAGCGGACTTCGCGGATCGCCGCCAACGTTCCGTTGCTCAAGGCCGAATTGGCGCCGATGTCGTTCGTCGCCATGAACGATCGCGATTACATCGACGGCCTGTTGGGCGTCTACGAGCTGAACAACATCGCGCTGTTCAAGGAGGCCTATATCGCCGCTTATCGCGCCTCGGCGGAGAATTACCGAGTCGTGCGCGCCGAGGTCGAGAATCCGGACAAGGCAGCGCTTGCGTACCGCGGTTTTGTGAAGGAAGCGGTGCGGCGGGCGGTGCTCGAACGGAAAGCGTTTGACCCGGCCAGGGTCATCGAGATGGCGCGCGCCGCTGGCATCCCGGAGGACGATATTCCGGGCGCGGTTGCTTATACCAAGCGCGAGTTTGCCGGGCTGCACGAAGGCAACTGCATTCGTTACCGGTTGCGTCCGGAAGATCTGCAAGGGCTTGTCCGATGACGGACGCCAAGGATGTGATGGCAAGAACCGTTTTCGAGGTTACTCGTGATTTTCCCGCGTAAATTGACGCCGCTCCGTGACGTTAGCTAGACTGCGGGCTCCTCTTCAATTCCGCAACCAGGACATTCCACATGGCGGCCAAACCCAAACCCAAGCTCAAGGACACGCGCGACAAGAAGAACCGCAAGCTGACGCGCAAGGACGTGCACCAGGCGGCGAAGCGCTTCAAGAACTGGGGCCGCTGGGGCAAGGACGACGAGATCGGCACGCTCAACTTCACCACCGCCTCGGACATCGTTGCCGCGGCGCGACTGGTGCGGAAGGGCAAGGTCATCTCGCTCGCGCTCGATTTCGACCAGAAGGGCCCGCAGGGCGGCAAGACCAAGTACCCCGCGCTCGGCCGCTTCAACCCGATACACATGATGACCCGCACCGGGACCGATGCCTATTCCGGCGTGCTCGACCACCGCAAGATCCGCGGCACCGACGACATCATCATCATGCCGCTGCAATGCGGCACGCAGTGGGACGGTCTCGGCCACATCATGTATTACGACAATATGTGGAACGGCTACGACTGCCGCACCGTCACCTCCGCCGGCGCGCAGAAGGCCGGGATCGAGAAGACGCGCGAGAAGATGGTGGGCCGCGGCGTGCTGCTCGACGTCGCGCGCGCCATGGGCAGGAAGTGGCTGCCCGACGGTTTCGCGATCACCAACGAGATCCTGGATTTCACCGAGAAGAAGCAGGGCGTCCGGGTGCGGCGCGGCGACTACCTTCTGGTCCACACCGGCCACGTCCAGCGCTGCCTCACCAAAAAGAGCTGGGACGGCTACTCGGGCGGCGACGCGCCGGGATTCGCGTTCGAGACCGTGGAGTGGATGCACAAGCGCGAGATCGCCGGCGTCGCGACCGACACCTGGGGCGCGGAAGTGCGGCCGAACGAGACCGAGGACACCAATCAGCCGTGGCACTGGATCACGATCCCGATCATGGGGTTGACGGTGGGCGAGATCTTCCACCTGACCGCCCTCGCGAAGGACTGCGCCGAGGACAAGCGCTACGAGTTCCTGTTCGTCGCGCCGGCGCTGCCGATCACCGGGGCGGTCGGGTCGCCCGTCAACCCGTTAGCTATCAAATAGCCGCCAAGACGCCAAGGCGCCAAGGCGCCAAGAAATTCAGAGTGAAACCACAGCCAAGCGCAGATAACCCGGCGGATATCATTGCAAAGGTGCAAGAATGAGAAGTCTGCGGCGGAAACAGGAGGAGAGGCCATGCGTCGATCCATATCGATTTTTCTGTTGTCAGGTTTGGTCGGTATCGCGTACACCGCGGCTTCAGTAGCTCAAAAAGGACCGGCCGCACCGGATTATCCGACCAGACCTA
The DNA here is from genome assembly GCA_964498105.1 of uncultured Streptomycetaceae bacterium. Classification (GTDB taxonomy): domain Bacteria; phylum Pseudomonadota; class Gammaproteobacteria; order Burkholderiales; family SG8-41; genus SG8-41. Next base: position 2,241 of record CAZCGD010000534.1, on the reverse strand, counting down.
TCCGGATCATCGTGCCCCAGTCGCCGGGGGCTTCCACCGATATCACCGCGCGGCTCGTTGCGCAGGGGCTGAACGAGGCGTTCCGGCAGCCCGTGATCGTGGACAATCGCCCCGGCTCGAGCGGCATCGCCGGCACTGAACTCGTCGCGCGGGCCGCGCCGGACGGATACACCCTGATGGTGGTCGCGTCGTCGTTCTCGATAAACCCCGCCTTGGGGCGCAAGCTGCCGTACGATTCGATTCGCGACTTCACGACCGTAGCGCAGCTCTCGAAGTTTCCGAACATGCTGGCGGCGCACCCGTCGGCGCCGGTGAAGACGCTGCAGGACGTGATCGCGCTGGCGAAAGCGAAGCCGGGGCAGCTCAACTACGCCTCGGCGGGATTGGCCACCGGCACGCACATGACGGTCGAGTTGCTGAAGTACATGACCGGCATCGAACTCTTGCACGTACCGTACAAGGGCGGCGGTCCGGCGTTGACGGCGGCGATGGGCGGGCAGACGCAACTCCTCGTCGCCACCTCGGTCGGCTTGTTGCCGCACGTGAGGGCCGGAAAGTTGAGGGCGATTGCGGTGACCAGCGCCCAACGGTCGGCAGCCGCGCCGGATATTCCCACCTTTGCCGAGTCGGGCGTGCCGGGCTACGAGCACGAGCCCTGGAACGGCATGTTCGGCCCGGCCGGGATGCCGAAGCCCGTGCTCGCCAGGGTGAACGCCGAAGTCGCCCGCATCCTGCACTCGCCGGAAGTGAAGAAAATATTCGAGCGCGACGGCGCCGACGTCGTGGGCAGTACGCCGGAGCAATTCGGCATCGTCCTCAAGGCAGAGATCGCGAAATGGACAAAAGTCGCCAAGGCGGCGGGAATCAAGGCTGAATGATGAATGATGAATGATGAATGACGAATGATGGGGGCTTTGTGAAGTACCCGAGAAAAATCTCCTTCTGCCTTCTGCCTTTTGCCTTTTGCCTTGGAATGGCTGGGGCTACCGCTCAGCCATTCCCGTCCCGTCCCATCCGCTGGATCGTGCCGTTTTCGCCGGGCGGGCCGAGCGACATCATCGGGCGCGTCTTCGCAGCGAAGCTCTCGGACGCGCTCGGCAAGCAGGTGGTCGTCGACAATCGCAGCGGCGCGACCGGCATCATCGCATTCGAAATCGCGGCGCGCGCCGTGCCCGACGGCTACACGGTGCTGCAGGCGGGGGCGAGCGGGTTGACGACCAATCCCCACCTCCATGCGAAACTCCCGTACGACGCGCAGCGCGACTTCCGCTTGGTGACCCAGCTGGTCTCAACGCCGAACATGCTGGTAGTGCACGCGAGCCTGCCGGCGCGCACGGTCAAGGATCTGGTGGCGCTCGCCAAGGCCAAGCCAGGGCAGCTTGCCTACTCCTCCGGCGGCACCGGCACGTCCAACCACCTGTCCTGGGAAATGCTGAAGTTCTACACCGGCATCGAGCTCGTGCACGTGCCATTCAAGGGCACGGGCCCGGCGCTGACCAGCGTCCTCGGCGGCCAGACGCTGATGATGTTCTCCAACATGCTGCCGGCGATGCCGCACGTGCGCACCGGCAAGCTCACTGGCCTGGCGGTGACGAGCGCCGCGCGCTCCCCTGCGGCGCCGGACCTGCCGACGGTGGCCGAGTCCGGGATCCCGGGCTACGAGACGACGTCGTGGCACGGCGTCGCCGTGCCGGTCGGGACGCCGAACGCCATCGTGAAGCGCCTGTACACCGAACTGCGGCAGATCACGCAGCAGCCGGATGTCAGGGACCGGTTCGCGGCGGATGGGACGCAGGTCGTCGGCAGCACCCCCGAAGAATACGCCGCGACCGTCAAGTCCGAGAGCGCAAAATGGGAAAAGATCATCAAGGGTGCGGGGATCAAGGCGGAGTGACGACTGAACATCTACCCTGGGCGGCTAAGCACAAAATTACAAACATGCACCAGTGGCTCAAGCACTAAATCACAAGCACCAAATAACAAACAAATTCCAAGCACCAAGGGCGAAGCACCAAACGTTTGGAGTTTGAGGCTTGGAAGTTGGGATTTATTTGAGATTTGGGTTTTGAGATTTGTTTTCATGTATGCAGAACCAGTTGACTTTTAGAAAGGTGGAATATGGCTGCTAAGAAAAAAACGCGTGCCGGCAAGAAATCAGCCGGGAACAAGGGAATGACTTACGACCTGCACAACCACGTCATCCCGGAGTCCGTGGTGGAGGCCATCCGGCGCAACCCGGAG
>CAZCGD010000533.1:0-1987 GCA_964498105.1 uncultured Streptomycetaceae bacterium | reverse complement strand
TCTGTGCCACGCCGCTGCGGGTGAAGACACCAGAGCCGAGCAGGAGAAGCCCGGCCAGGACTGGGGCAAAGCGGACGGGACGGCGCGATCTCATCGGAGACTCCTTCTGTTGGTGAGAGGGTCGAGGCGCATCGTACCAGCTTCCGGCGGCGGGGTTCCAGTTGCCTGTCCAAGAGCCCTTCACCGCCGAGGCCGCCGAGGGCGCCGAGCACACCAGATGGCTCGGCGGGCTCGGCGACGGAAGGCTTCAGGCGCTCCGACCCGCCCACCTTTGTCGGGAGTCTTCAGTCTCAGTCAGCAGTACCAGTCGTCAGTCGGGCCTTGCGTACTCGCCAGGCCTGCCAGAGGTGACGGCGCTCGTGCGCGACGATGACGTTGAATCCGGTGGCCAGGCTGAAGCGGACGCCTCGCACGAACGGCTTCGGGAATCGCACGCCGGTCAGGTCCAGGTCGGCGCAGGCGCCCAGGAAGGCGCGCACCTGTTGCTGTGACGACAGGAAGGCCGTGAACGCCTCGGCCAGCGGCGGCGCCGTGCGCGGACGGATCGCACGCGGCGCCTGGCTCTTGAATCGCGGCTGTACCGGCGGCTCCAGCAGGCGCACGAACCAGCGCCCGATGACGCCGGGTACTGCCGGCCCCCGTCGCAGCCTTCCCGCCGCCCGGGCGCGAACCGCCGCGCCGCTCATCGCCTGGAGATACACACGGTTGGCGGTCGCCAGGTGATCGAGACACTCCGCCACGCTCCAAGAACCTGGCTCGGCGCGCCACGCGCCCTGTTGTTCGGTCAGACCGTGAACGAGCGCCTGCGCATCGCGCTCGGCGACGTCGAGCTGCTCTTCCAGATCGTGGATGTCCGCAGGAATCTGCATCGGCGGTATATTCCCGACCCGCTCGTCTACGTCCTCGCCGCGCGCAGCACGGCGTTGATGATGCGGGTGTGGGTGCCGCAGCGGCACAGATTGGTCGCGAGCCCCTCGGCGACCTGGTCGCGGGTGGGATTGGGGTGCTGCCGAAGAAGCGCCGTCGCCGCCATGACCAGGCCGCTTGTGCAGTAGCCGCACTGCGCCGCCTGCTCGGCGATGAACGCGGCCTGCACGCGGTTGGGCTTCTCCGGCGTGCCGAGCCCTTCAGGTGTCACAACGGTCCGGCCTGCCACGTTCTTTATCGGCGTCAGACATGAAAACGCCGCCGCGCCATCGATGAGGACCGTGCAGGAACCACACTGGCCCAGGCCACAGCCGAACTTCGCCCCGTGCAGGTTGAGCTGGTTGCGCAGCACGTAGAGGAGCGGCTGCTCGGGGTCCCACGACTCCACCCGGGCGCTGCGGCCGTTGACGCGAAGAGTGTAGGGGGGCATGCGGTGATCAATAAAGGAGGTAGGAGGTAGACTCCTACCTCCTGACTCTTAACTCGTGAGCGCCGTCCGGCAGTAATCAACGCACTTCTTGACTTCCTTGACCGCGTCGGAAGCCTCCGGGATGGTGTACTCGAGCTCGACGGACGCCGGCATCTTCCACTTGTTCTTCTTCACCAGCTGAAGAATCGGCTTGATCGGCGTCTCGCCGGTGCCCCACGGAAGGTTGAGCGCGCAGTTTGCGGGCGTCGTCCGATCCTTGAGGTGGAAGCTCGAAATGCGATCGTGGTGCTTCTCGAGGAACTGCATCGGTGTGCCGCCGACGTTGCCCGCCGCGACCCAGTGTCCGAAGTCGACGTTTGCCATGTTCCCCTTCGACAGCGCGAACGCCTGGTCGAACGCCGTCATGTTGCCCTGCAAGTGCGTGTGGTAGGCCGCGTAGATCTTCTTCTTCATCGCGAAGTCGCCGAGACGCTTGAGCGCCGCGGCATCGGTCGGGAGCTCGAGCGTCGTATGCGTGCACCCGAGGGCTTCGGCGACGTTGAAGATGTACTCGTACTCCTCATCGGACATGTTCGTGCTGATCTGCTTCCAGGCGTAGATGGTCACGCCGGCGTCGTTGTACATCTTGCG
>CAZCGD010000532.1:0-3895 GCA_964498105.1 uncultured Streptomycetaceae bacterium | reverse complement strand
ACATCCTGCAGCGCGCCCGGCTTCTCGTAATCGGTGGTCAGCGCGTGCCAGTCGGCGACGAAAAACAGGCAGGGATACTCGGCCTGCAAGCGGACCCAGTTCTTGAGCACGCCGTGATAGTGCCCCAGGTGCAGCGCCCCGGTCGGGCGCATGCCGGATAGAACGCGATTGACGAACATGCAGGCGTGATTCTAGCAGGCCGGGCATTCTGCCCCGGCTACCACGCGGCCCACACTGGCGTGCAGCCGCGTGGCAAATCGGGAAGGTCTCCCAGGTCGCAATAGTTCCTCGGCCCGCAGTACGCCGTCGGCATGGGTAGCGTGGCTTTGCCGGTCAAATCTATTAATACAATTAATACTTTAATCAAGTAGATAGAGAGTATTTCTAAAGCATAATGTCAAATTACAGTTCAGACAACGAATCCACCGGCCAGCCACCCTCGTAATCCTATCGACCCCTCGTCACAGGAATCGTTTTCGTGACCCGACTCGGATGGTTGCTGACCGCACTGGCACTGTCAGGCATTGCCTGCACTGCGGGGGCCGCGCAGTGCGCCGCGGACAGCGGCCCGCAGCGAGTGGCGTTGCTTGAGCTGTACACCTCGGAGGGTTGCGACAGCTGTCCTCCCGCAGACCGCTGGGTGAGCGAGCTGCCGGGCCGCGGCTATCACCTGGCACGGGTCGTGGCGCTCGCCTTCCATGTGGATTACTGGAACTACCTGGGCTGGACCGACCCGTTCTCCAAACCACAATTCAGCGAGCGGCAGAAGGCGGCAACCGCGCGCAACCGGGCGCGGGTGGTGTACACCCCCCAACTACTCCTGAACGGCGGGGATTACCGCCGGCCCGCGCTGTTTGATGACATGGGCGACCGTCTGGGCAAGCTCAACCGGGATGCCGCCAGGGCCCGGATCAGCCTGCAACTTCACACCGACGAGCCGGGTAAGCTGCTGGTAACCGGTACCGCTGCCGTAGCCGAAGCGGCGGCACGCAATTCGGCACAGGCCTGGCTGGCGCTGTACGAAAACAATCTCTCGAACTACATTGCCCGGGGAGAAAACCGGGGCCGGCGACTGCGTCACGACTTCGTGGTGCGGGAACTTGCAGGCCCGTTCCCTCTCGACGTCGGTGGCGAGGCCAGGTGGGCCCGGCGCTTCAACCTCGATCCCGGCTGGAAATCCGGCGACCTTCACATGGCGGCGTTTGTGCAGAACGAGCACAGTGGCGACGTACTGCAGGCGATGGCCATGCCGTACTGCAGTTAGTTCTCGGACGCCTGCCCGCCAGCCGACTGCCGGACTGAAATGCCCGACAGCCTGCTAGATGAGGCCCTGGCGCAAACGGCTCTGGGCCGGAACGTGCTGCGCCAGGAATTCCATCTGGTCGGCGAGGATGCGCCGATTGGTGAGAATCAGGTACTCGGCGCGGTTCGGCACGTACGGCAGGTACACCAGTTCCATCCCCGCCTGCTCCGGCTTGCAATTGCCCTTGCGCTCGTTGCAGGCGCGGCACGCGGTCACCGTATTCATCCAGCTGTCCTTGCCACCGCGTGAGAACGGCGTCACGTGGTCCCGTGTCAACTTCGAAATCGGGAACATGCCGCTGCAATAGGCGCAGATCTGGCGGTCGCGGTGGAATAATTCGCGGTTATTGAGCGGCGGCACCTGGCTGAACGCCCGCATCGCCATCGCCTTGCCCTTGATCGCGATGATGCTGGAAGCGGTAATGGACGAGCGCAGCCCGGTTATCCGGCTCATCCCGCCGTAGATGGTAAATGCATGGGCGCCCGCCGCCCAGGCCACCTGGTCCTTGGCGTAGTAGTAGCAGGCATGCTGCCAGCTGATCCAGCGGTGCGGCACACCGTGCGTGTCGAGCGTCAATATCAGCGGATAGCCGCTGCGCAGCGCTCTTTGCGGTTCAATGGCGGTGTCCATGTTTCCAGGTCGTCCCGGTAACGCTATCCTTTGATGCATAATCAAATTTACCAGATTCTTGAGTTTGTAGCAGTAATCCCCTGATCCGGCCGCGTTCGGGACGCCGCCAGGCGGGCGGACTCACGTAGTGCCCCACAGCGCAGCAAGGTATAATTCCGGCCAGTGAAAGAATATTCGTCTCGCCCTAAGGGCGGCCGCCGGCAGTCGTAACCGTGATTCAAGACGGCGCCGCTTCTCCTCAGCCGGGTCCGACCGACGCTCCCAAGCCGTCCTTCTCCGCCCTCGGCCTGCTACCCGAACTGCTGCGCGCAGTCACGGATGAAGGCTATCTCGAGCCGACGCCGATACAGGCCAAGGCGATACCGCTCATCCTGGAGCGGCGGGACGTCATGGGTGCGGCCCAGACCGGCACCGGCAAGACCGCGGGCTTTGCCCTGCCCCTCCTGCAACTGATCGCGCCGCAGGCCAATACCAGCCTGTCGCCGGCCCGGCATCCGGTGCGCGTGCTGGTGCTGACCCCCACACGCGAACTCGCAGCTCAGGTCGAGGAAAGCGTGCGCACCTACAGCAAGTACTTGCCGCTGCGCTCGGCGGTGGTGTTCGGCGGCGTGGACATCGGGCCGCAGATGAAGCAACTCCACGCCGGCGTGGAAATCGTGGTGGCGACACCAGGCCGGCTGCTCGATCACCTGCACCAGAAAAGCATCAACCTGTCGCGGGTCGAATTCCTGGTGCTCGATGAAGCTGACCGGATGCTCGACATGGGGTTCATCCCCGATATCAAGCGCATCCTCGCCGTGCTGCCGCGGCAGCGCCAGAACCTGCTGTTCTCGGCGACCTTCCCCGAGGAAGTGCGCCGGCTGGCGAAGGATCTGCTGCACTCGCCGGTGACGATCGAGGTCGCGCCGCGCAACGCGCCGCCCGACCTCGTCACGCACCAGGTCCACCTCGTGCCGCTGCTGAAGAAACGCTCGCTGCTGGTCCGTCTCATGCGCTCGCGCGACATGCGGCAGGTGCTGGTGTTCGTGCGGATGAAGCGCGACGCGAACCGCCTCGCGCGCCAGCTCCAGCAGGACGGGATCTCCGCGAAGGAAATACACAGCGACCGCACCCAGGTCGAGCGCATGCAGGCGCTCGAGGAATTCAAGCAGGGCAAGGTGCCAGTACTGGTCGCAACGGACATCGCTGCCCGCGGGCTCGACATCGAGGAGCTGCCGTTCGTGATCAACTACGAGCTGCCGCATACCCCGGAAGATTACGTGCACCGCATCGGCCGCACCGGCCGCGCCGGGCTGAAGGGTGAGGCGATTTCCCTGGTGAGCCCCGAGGAGATGAAGTTTCTCGAAGATATCGAGCGCATGCTGAAGCGCAAGCTGCCTCGGGCCGCCGCACCGGAGTCCCTGGTTGAAAGCCGCCACCCATCGCGCCCGCGAGAGACGCACCGCGAGCGCGGCGCGCAGCATCACCAGTCCAAGCCAAGCCACGAGCCCAAGGTGCACGATCACTCCAAGGCGCAGCACCCGCCCAAGCCGCAACCTGCCGCTGGAACTTCGCCGCACGCGTTTGACTACACCAAGCCCTACGAACCCTCGTCGCCGAAGCCGGCGCCGAATCCGGCTGCAGCGCCTGCAACGCACAGAAGGCACCACCGTCCTACTGCCGCCTTGCTCAGCGGCGGTCCCGCGAAGCGCGAGCCCCATAAGTCTTAACATTCTGTTCCGGGTTCCGGGTTCCAAGTTCCAAGTTCCAAGTTCAAAGAGTTGCATTAGACTTGCCGTCGTGAAGACCGTCACTCCCAAGCAGCTCAAGGCCATGCTGCACGATGGTAGCGAGATCGCCCTGCTCGACGGGCGTGAAGCCGGCCAGTTTGGCGAATCGCACCTGCTGTTCGCGACACCCCTTCCCTACAGCCGCGTGGAGCTCGACACGGGGGCGCTGGTCCCAAGAAAATCGGCCCGGGTC
>CAZCGD010000531.1:0-6367 GCA_964498105.1 uncultured Streptomycetaceae bacterium | reverse complement strand
TACCCGAACCACGCGGCTGGCGGACGTCATGACGCGCAACCCGACGGCGATCCATCCCGACCGGCCGTTTCCGGAAGCGCTGCAAATCATGCACGAAGGCGGCTTCCGGCATGTGCCGGTGGTCGAGGATGGCCGCCCGGTGGGAATGGTTTCCGCGCGCGATGCGCTCGGGCCGGAGCTGGAGGATTTCGTGTACGAACTGCTGCGCCAGGAGCAGGGGCGGGACGTTCTGGCCTAGCTTTTCGGGACGAAAGCCCGAAAAGCTCAGGGCATCATTTCCGGGAAGCGGGGCATGAAGCCGTCCCGATTGGGCATCTTCACCTTCGGCAGCGTGTCGGCGTCCATCACGTCGTTGTCACCGATGATCTTGTTCAGCGCGAGGATGTAGGCGGTGAGCGCGTAGACTTCGTCGTTGGTGAGCGTCCGCGGCAGGTGCCACGGCATCGCCCGCCGCGGACTTCACCAGGCTGTATATCCCGTAATGGCGGCGGCGAACGCCGCGCCGCCGCTCAGAAACGCCCGGCGGTCCAGCAGCCCGTTTCCGGCAATTACCGCTGGCGCTTGCCAGGTCTTATGGGACAGATCGTCAGGCATGTTCCCCTCCTGCGGCATGGTTTTCAGAGATCGATATTGCGCGCTTCGCGTCCGCAGTGTCCACTAGGAATCTGTCGGCCCATAGTCCGACAGGCGGCTAGCGTAAAATCACGCAAAGGAGGAGGGGGACGATGAAAGTGACAGGCAGCGGGCATGCCCTCGGCGCCACGATCCAGGGACTCGATCTGGCACAGCCACTGTCGGACGAGGCCCATGATCTTGTCCTGCGCGCGCTCGGTGAGTACAGCGTCGTCCGCTTCCCGCGCCAGGAACTCACCGGGCGGGACCTCGCTACCTTCAGCGCCCGCTTCGGGAAACTGGAAACCAACGTGGCCAGCACCCATTACCAGGAGCCGGGCGTGCCGGAGGTGATGGTCCTCTCCAACATCATCGAGAACGGCAGACCGATCGGCCTGGCGGACGCCGGACAGGGCTGGCATACCGACATGTCGTATAGCCGCACGATTGCGTTCGCGAACGTGCTCTACGGCATCAAGATTCCGCAGCGGGACGGAAAACCGCTGGGGGCGACCGAGTTCAGCAACATGCACGCCGCCTACGAGGGGCTGCCCGCGGATCTCAGGCAGCGGCTGGATGGCATGACCGTGGTGCACGACTTCAACAAATTCTGGGAAATGATGCGCCGGGAGAAAGGCAGCAAGCGGCCGCCGCTGACCGAGGCGCAGAGAACAGCGAAGCCGCCGGTGTCGCAGCCGGTGTTTCTCACGCATCCGCTGACCGGGCGCAAGGTGCTCTATGCCAACCCCGGCTACTCGATGCGCATCAACGAGCTGCCGGAACCGGAGAGCGGCGAAGTGCTGGAATTCCTGTTCGCGCACCAGCTGAAGCCGGAGTACCGGTATACCTCCCATTGGCAGGCGGGAGACGTTCTCATGTGGGAAGACATCGGCACCATCCACAACGCGGTTGCCGATTACGGTCCCGACGAGCACCGGCTCATCAAGCGCTGCCAGGTGATGGCGGACCGGTTTTTCAAGGCGGAAGGCGAAAGGCGAAAGGCGGAAGTGTGAGCCAAAAAACCCAACGTCGTTACTTTCGACTTTCTCCTTTCGACTTTCTCCTTGCCGCAGTCTGCGCGCTGTCGGCGAATGCCGCGGTCGCGCAGACGTGGCCGGTAAAGCCGGTACGGATAGTCGTCGGCTTCGCGGCGGGCGGGCCGACTGATGTCATCGCGCGCATCATCGCGCAGGACATGACGGCCGCGCTCGGCCAGCCGGTCGTCGTCGAGAACCGGACCGGCGCGAATGCGATCATTGCTACCGAGCTGGTGGCGCGCTCGGCCCCGGACGGCTACACGATGCTGTTCTCTTCGCTGTCGTTGATCGTGAACGCGATCCTGCTGGAGAGCAAGATCAAGTACCACCCGTTCAAGGACTTCGCTCCGGTCAATCTTGCCGCGGTGCTGCCGCTGCTGATCGTCACGCGCCCGTCGACGCCGGTGAATTCCGTGCGCGAGCTGGTGGCGCTGGCAAAAAAGCATCCCGGCGAAGTGACCTATGGATCGGCCGGCAACGGCGGCTCGGCGCATCTCGCCGGCGCCATGCTCGAGACGGCGGCGGGCGTGAAAATGACGCACATCTCCTACCGCGGGAACGCCCCCGCGCTGATCGATGTGATGGCGGGCCAGGTGATGTTCATGTTCTACCCGATGATCGGCATTGCCGACCACGTTGCCGGGAACAAGCTGAAAGTGCTGGCGATCGGCGCCGGGAAGCGCCATCCTGATTATCCGTCCGCGCCGACCCTGGCGGAGTCGGGCTTCGCCGGGTTCGAGGCGACGGCTCCGTGGGTCGGACTGATCGCCCCTGCCGGCACGCCTACCCCGGTCGTCAATCGTCTGAACGAGGAGATGAACAAGTCTCTCGCCCGGCCCGAATCGAGGGAGCGGCTGCGGGTGCTCGGCGCGGTCACCGTCGGCGGCTCGCCGGCCGACTTCGCCGCCTTCCTGCAGAAAGACTGGGACCGCTGGTCGCGCGTCATCAAGGCCGCGGGCGTGAAGGCGGAGTGAACAAGACTAAACCCAACACCAGCATCAAGGCAGACTCATGACGATCCACAAGGAACACAAGGAGTTCTACACGCCCGACCTCGGCAAAGGCTGGAAAACGCCGGCGGGCTATCCCCGTGGCATCGAGCAGCAGATTCTCGCCGGCTCGCTCGACGAGAAGAAAAAACGCGGCCACCGCACGCGCCACCTGCGTTTTGCCCCCGGCGTTTACACCACCGAGCCGTTCGTGCACGACTACTGGGAAGAAGTTTATCTGGTGTCCGGCGATCTCATCGTCGGCTGCGACCGGCAGGGCAGGGGCGGAACGAAGTACGGGCCTAACACTTACGCCTGCCGTCCGCCGGGCACGCCGCACGGACCGTTCAAGTCGGACACCGGCTGCCTGCTGGTCGAAGTGCACTACTATGAAGACTAGTTTTCAGCCGCCAGTTGTCAGCCGCCAGCCGTCAGGTTGAAGCAAGGCAGTCAGCTGCAATCTGATAACTGATATCCGACAACTAATCGTGTTGCGCGTCGCGGTTCCCGATCTGGTGTCGCCGTCGTATTTTCCGGCGATCGCCGCGGTCGAGCTGGGTTACTTCAAACGCGAAGGCCTGGACGCCGCGATCGAGCTCCTGTTTCCCGTCACCCGCACCTACGAGGAATTGCGTGACGGCCGGCTCGACTTCGTGGCCGGGGCCGCGCACGCGCCGCTGTACGCGTTCAAGAACTGGAGTGGATGCAAGCTGCTGGCGGCGCTCGCGCAGCATATGTACTGGTTTCTGGTCCTGCGCAAAGACATCGGCGCGAAGCGGGGCGACCTGACCGCGCTCAAGGGACTGCGCATCGGCGCCGCGCCTGGCCCGGTGGATGGCCTGAAGCGCATGCTCGTCGAGATCGGTATCGATCCGGAGCGCGACGTCCGGATCGGACCCGTGCCCGGTACCGCCGGGGCCGGCGTCTCGTTCGGCGTGGCGGCGGCCAAGGCGCTCGAAGAGGGCAAGCTCGACGGTTTCTGGGCGAACGGCATGGGCGCCGAGGTTGCGGTGCGAAGCGGTGTCGGCACGCTGGTGCTGGATGCGCGGCGCGGGGACGGGCCGGCGGCGGCGCGCGACTATACCTTCGCTGCTTTCGTCACGACGCAGAAAAGAATCGACCAGGAACCCGAACTCGTGGCGGCCGCGGTACGCGCGCTGGTCGCGGCACAGCAGGCGCTCAAGGAGGACCCGGCGCGCGCGACTGCAGTCGGCAGGAAACTTTTTCCCGAGACGGAGGCGGGCCTCATCGCCGAGCTCATCCAGCGCGATGCGCCGTTCTACGACGCTGGCATCTCGACGCAGTCGGTCGAAGCGTTGAACCGCTTCTCCCGGGACCTGGGCATCCTTTCGGGAGCGGCGACGTACGATCAGGTCGTCGCGAGCGAGTTCCGTCACCTCTGGAAAGCGTGAGCAAAACTTGTCTCAAGCACAAGAAATGGACAGGATTAACAGGATTAACAAAATCAACTTCAACACCAAGTCAGAAGCAAGAAATGGACAGGATTAACATGATTAACAGGATTAAAACCAACTACCCCTTCAAAAGCAGTTTTGTTCTTGTTTTTGATTTAATCCTGTAAATCCTGTTAATCCTGTCTATTCTGGTTTTTTTCGGCTTGGTCCTGTAAGTCCTGTCCAATCAGGTCTGTGACTATGAACGAGCGCATCCTGATCGCTGGAGCCGGGCCGGTCGGCGCGGTGACCGCGCTGGCGCTCGCACAGCGCGGATTTCCGGTTACCGTGCTCGAGGCCGAGGCGCGGATCGAGGACGCGCCGCGCGCCGCCACCACGCACCCGGCGACCCTCGAGTTGCTGGCTGATCTCGGCCTGGTGGACGAGGTGGTCCGGCAGGGGTTGACCGCGCGCCACTTCCAGTTCTGGGACCGCCCGAGCGCCACGCTGATCGCCGAGTTCGATCACGAAGTCCTGCGGCGGGACACGCGCTTTCCGATCGTGGTGCAGTGCGAGCAGCACAAGCTCGCCCGGATCGCGCTCGACCGGCTGCAGGAGCTGCCGGGCGCGGAAGTGCACTTCTCGGCGCGTGTCGCCGCGGTTGACGCGCGACCCGGTGAAGTCAGCGTTACCGCCGACACGCCCGGCGGCACGAAGTCATTCCGCGGCGCGTTCCTGGTGGGGGCCGACGGCGGGCGCAGCACGGTGCGGAAGAGCCTCGGCATCGAGTTCAAGGGCTATACCTGGCCCGAGCGCTTCGTCGTGCTCACCACGCCGTTCGACTTCGCGCAGGAACGCGGCTGCTGCTTCCGCAGCTACTTCTCCGATCCGGAGGAATGGGCGAACCTGTTCAAGGTCGCAGGCGACGACGGCAAGGGCCTGTGGCGCGCCGTCTTCCCGACGCGCAACGAAGAAACGGACGACGAAGCGCTGGGCGACGCCGGCGCGCAGCAGCGGTTAAATCGCTTTTTTCCCAAACCAGGGCCGTACCAGATCGTGCATCGCAATCTGTACAAGGTGCACCAGCGGGTGGCCGAGACGTTTCGCAAGGGGCGGGTGTTTCTCGCGGGCGACGCCGCCCACGTCAACAACCCGATCGGCGGGCTGGGCCTCAACTGCGGTATCCACGACGGCGTGGAGCTGGCGCAGCGGCTTGTCCGCTATTGCGGCGGGGAGGCGGGCGAGGATGAACTTGATCTCTACGACCGCCGCCGCCGGCCGATCAACATCGAGTTCGTCCAGAGCCAGACGATCAACAACAAGAAGCGTCTCGAGGAAAAGGACCCTGCCGTGCGCGCCGCCAACTTCGAACAATTGCGCAAGACGGCGGCCGATCCTGCACAGCACCGTCAGTTTCTGCTCCGCACGTCGCTGATCGAGAGCGTGCGCAAAGCGGCGCTCATTACATGAGGATGACACCCCGTTCAAAGTTCCAAGTTCAAAGTTCCAGGTTAAATCTTGAACCTTGAACCTTGAACCTGGAACAGCTTCTTCCCTCGGTTGCCCCGTCAAATCACCTTGTACAAAGTGTGGTGACGATTGCGGGTGTAGGGCCGCACGTGCGTCGGCCAGCGCCCGTGGTCGACCGCCTTCGCGAATGCGGGACTGGTGAGCACGTCCGGGCTCTCGAGCTCATAGATTGCGGCATACCGGGGAGCGCCCTGCGGGTCGACGGTTTTGGTCTCGCCGCCCATGGTGATGCGCAGCGTGTCGAGCTTGACGCGCGTCGCCGAGATCACGCCCGGCACCTTGGTGATGAGCGGTATGTGCTCCTGGTCGTACACTTCGTTGAAGATGGCTTCCTGGCCGGGGTCGACGTCCATGGCGGCCGTGAAGATCCATTTTCCGGTAATGGGCATGGCGTGCGCGTCCTTCTTCGGGTTGACTGCAGGGCAAGTATCGTAGCAGTAAGAAATCGACCGAGGGTCGATTTCTTGAGGGATGAAGGATGAGGGATGAGGGAAAGGCCCACCACCCCGGCGCTTCGCGCCACCCCGCCCGGCCCGCCGCGCTGCATCGCGTCGGGCGTTCGCCGGCTCAAACGTGCGCAGGCACGTTTTTCGAAACCCCGGCTCACCCTCGGTAAGGAGGGCAGTTCGTCTAGAGAACCACCCCCATCCTAACCTTCCCCCTGAGAGGGAAGGGAGAGGGTACGCTCAGTCGATACGAGCGCCCGAAATCCGCACTGCCTCGGCCCACACCGGCATATCGGCTTTCAACGTTCTTGCGAACTCGTCGGGGGTGCCGCAGATTGCGTCTACTCCGATAACCTGGA